>DATCIL010000474.1:0-7508 GCA_036507795.1 Anaerolineales bacterium
TGGTAAAGATCAACAGCGACGCAGCTTCGGTAAACGCCTCCCCTGACGTCGCTTGACCGCTTACCCAGCTGCTGAGCGGGAACACGAGGTGGGCGAGGCCAAACAGGAAAGCCTGAAGTGCGTTTGCTTTCCAAAAGCTAAACCGCCGCATGAAATGCGGCAGCATCACCCCACGGAAGATGAGCTCCTCCATAAACGCATTGGCGAACTGCCCGAGGATGTAGAATAAGGTGAAGAAGCTGCTACCCATTGCTCCTATCTCCCGATCGATAGCCCCAAATATAAGTCGAGGGGATTCAGCGGCGGCGCTCAGGAGATAGAACTGGACACCATAGAGGACCGCATACAGGATTACCAGGCCCAGCCCGCCGATGAGGAAGGCCTTGTCGAAGTTTTTGGCGTGAAGACCGATCGAACTGATCGGTTTTCGGAGCACGCGGAGATACCCCAGGATCAGGAGCAATCCAAGCACCTTCGAGACAATGGTCTTATCCGGTAAGTCATCAAGGCTCAGCACGAAGACGTCTATCGACCGGATGGCAACTACGGCGAAGAAGAGGGTGAGCGAAACTACGACCGGTCGCGCCAGTGAGAGTGCGTTGTACCTCTCAGCCCGGGACACTGGAGCCAAAGTAACCATCATAACCTCCTTGCATAAATAATGTCAGCTGGCTAGAGGGTATTCTGTGGATGGAAGTAGATTTGAAATTATACACTGGCAAGCAGCTCTTGACTTCATCTGATGTATCGCCGAGTGAGCATCCAAAACGCAAAGGGGCGATTTTCATTGTCGGGCGAGATTCCGACGGTATCAACTCAGGTTAAGTCAACGCTTAGGGCTTGAGATGGCGGTCGAAGAAGTCGCCGATCATCTCGGCAACATCCTCCCTGGGCGGCTGGCGCCATTTTACCCTAGATGCCTTTGCTCCCCGCTTTGGCCACCCAGCCTGGCGCCGAACCCACTTTCTGCCCAAGAAACAGGCTCAACTGGGCGGCATGCTCCTGGACATGGCGCATGTTGTAGAGTAGCAACCCCGCCACGGTCATATCGGGCCAATCCGATCTCATCCGCGTGAGCATTGCATCGTTCAGAGTTTCCAGCCTGGCTCGGCACTTATTGCGGCCATGCTCCAGATAGGTTTGCAGCTCGGCTTTCGTATACACTCGTTCAGGAAGCATCCCTGCCTCCAGCTCGGATAGCGTGAAAGGAGCAGGTGGCGCAAATCCCTCAACTGATTCGGAGAGGTAAAAGTCGAGCCAGAAAAGGGCATGATAGCCAACATACCAGAACTCCGCGAACTCAGGTTGTACCGAGCGTCCGTTGTACAGGCGCTCTCGCCAGAGCTCCTCAGGGCAAGCCTGTAGGGCATTGTCAAGCATGTCGATGGCAGCCCCGAATTGATGCCAGATGATGGCTTTCCAAGTCATATCCATTTCAATACTCCTGTTATAGATCTCGCCCTTGCATCTGGGGGCCTGGGCTTATGACCCTATGCCCCTTCCATTTACACTTTCGCCAATCCTATATATAATCCGCACTTCAAGGCTAATCATACAAAAAGTCTTGCTGGGCTGGATGACCGCTTCACTGGGGCCCTGGCTAAGACCGCTTGTCTGACCAAGCATGGATAAAGTCGAGCCAAGCGACAGTTTCGCAACAATGTTCAGTGACAAGGAGGTCCGCATGACCGACCAAATCACACCGAGCCAGTTCCACGGGGCCGAGGGCGTCGAGGACTGGCGCCTGACCAGCGAAGGTGCGACCGGGTTCTTCCGCACCCGGTCGTTCGCCGAGAGCGCTCGGTTCGTGCAGGCGATCAGCGAGCTGCAGGGAGTCGAGGATCACCGCCCCGGCGTCGACGTGCGCCACGACGGCGTGACCATTCACGCGATCACGTATACCGACGACTACTTCGGGCCCAGCCGGCGCGACGTCGAGTTGGCCAGGCAGATCTCGGCAGCTGCGCGGAAGCTGGGCCTCGCCGCTGACCCGTCCGCGGTCCAGAGCCTGCTCATCATTCCCGGCGCGACCAACGTCGCCAAGGTGATGCCGTTCTGGCGAGCGGTGCTCGGATACGAACCTCGCCGCGACAGTCCCGACGAGGACCTCGTCGACCCGCACGATCGCGGGCCGGCGTTCTGGTTCGAGCAGATGAACGAGCCACGCGGCGACGGTGGCGGCGCGATCCACGTCGCGATCTGGGTGCCGTACGAGCAGGCGGAGGCCCGCATCGCAGCGGCGCTCGCCGCGGGTGGCCGGATGGTGCGTGACGAGTTTGCGCCCTCATGGTGGACGCTGGCCGACGCGGCGGGGAACGAGGCCGATATCGCCACCACGAAGGGTCGCGACTGAGCGACCGCTCCGGCGTGAGCCCGCGGCCTGATCGCTCCGCGTGAGCGCCGCACCGACTGGCGGCTGTACATCCCTGCCGGCTTCTCCGAAATCAGATGCCAGGAACAAGTCAAGCGCGCGCTGGATGCGTGACGTGCTTACTCAATTCCTGTGCGTGTTTGCATAAGGACGCCTAACTATTAATTATACCGGATGGGAATTTAAGGCCTACGTGAGCGTTCTCTAGACCATACCTGCAATCTCTCTGATAAAATAAACTTATGCAAAAAATTACTCCACATTTATGGTTCGACAAAGAAGCTAAAGAAGCAGCCGAATTCTATACTTCTTTGTTCCCTGACTCAAAAGTCACGAATATTACGACACTCCATGACACACCTTCGGGCGATAGCGACAATGTCTCATTCGAGCTTGCGGGACAATCTTTCATGGCTATCAGTGCCGGCCCCTTGTTTAAATTCAATCCGTCGGTGTCTTTTATCGTCAATTTCGATCCATCAAGAGACCAGCATGCACGGGGGAACATCGAGGCGCTCTGGGAGAAGCTTTCTCAAGGTGGCGCAACCCTGATGCCTTTGGAGAAGTATCCATTCAGCGAACGCTATGGCTGGATACAGGACAAATACGGACTTTCATGGCAGCTCATTCTGTCAGACCCCACGGGAGTAGAACGGCCTTTTATCGTCCCCTCGCTCATGTTTGTGGGAGATGTTGTCGGTCGAGCGGAAGAAGCTATCCACTTTTACCTCTCTGTATTCAAAGACTCGAAGATGGGCGCGTTAGTCCGCTACGGCGAAGGACAAGAGCCGGATAAAGAAGGAACGGTCACGTTTGCTGACTTTATGCTAGAAGGCCAGTGGTTCGCGGCGATGGATAGCGCGCGGGAACACAACTTTGCATTCAACGAGGCAATTTCCTTTTTGGTTCATTGCGACACTCAAGACGAGATTGATGACTACTGGAGTAAACTCTCGGCGGTGCCGGAAGCGGAACAATGCGGCTGGCTTAAGGACAAATTCGGAGTTTCATGGCAGATTGTGCCGACCGTAATGGATGAAATGATGGCCAGGGGTTCCAGGGAACAAATTGACTGGGTAACCCAGGCGTTTTTGCCAATGAAAAAGCTTGAGATTGCGAAATTAAAAGAAGCATACGAGGGTAAATAGTTATGAGAAAAATTATTGTTCTGTCGTTTATAACACTTGACGGTGTCATGCAGGCTCCAGGCGGGCCAGAAGAAGATCCGACTGGAGGTTTCCAATACGGCGGATGGACCGTTCCATACTTTGATGAATTCCTTGGCAATGTGATGGGCGAGCAAATGAACAGGCCATTTGATCTGTTGTTAGGGAGAAAGACATTTGAGATATTTGCATCCTATTGGCCACACCATCCGGAGGAAGGAGTTGGCATCAACAAAGCAACCAAGTATGTTGCTTCGAATACACTTACAGAGCATGAGTGGAAAGAGTCTGTCTTTTTAAAAGGCAACATTGTTGATGAAATTATGAAGCTCAAGCAACAAGATGGTCCTGACTTACAGGTGCACGGTAGTAGCAATTTGATTCAGACGTTATTGAAGCATGACCTGGTAGATGAGTTTTGGCTCAAAATATTTCCTGTTACAGTCGGTACGGGAAAACGCTTGTTTGATATAGGTACTATTCCTGCGGCCTATACATTGATTGAATCTAAAACTTCGCCTTCTGGCGTGATCATTGCTTCATTCAAACGTGCGGGGGAAGTCAAAACAGGATCTTTTTGAGGCAGAAAGAATTTCCCGCCAAAGAGGAAAATCAGCTTCGACAAACTCAGGCGTTTTTATGCCTTACCTGCAGTACCAGAATAGTACCGGAGAGCCACCCGGGCGGTCGACTTTTCGATATTAATTTTCAGCCAGGTGGTTGATTTATCACGCGCGAGATGACACCGGACTTCAACCTCTTTTATCTGCCCCATGGGTTGCCTGAGCATGCAGCTTCAGACTCGTGATGTCAGGAGCATTTATTAAAGCCTGGGCTTGAGAACGGTTGAGCCAATTTCCGGAGCGAACACCTGCGTATCTTACGCCCTTGATCTTAGCGATTCCCGCTGCTTGTACAGGATCGATTAACCCATTATCCGCAGCCTCATGCATCAATTTACTAATTGCCGCCAACTTAATATTAATCGTGCTGGCGGACAATCCTTTATCCAGAAGAAGCGTCTTATATTTCTGAACCACAACCTTGCAGATTGACGGTTTACCCTCACCGGACCACCAGTACAGGAAATCCTCCAGGGCTTTCTCATAGGATCGTTCTGAGTGTACCGGATTTAAACCATCCAGAACCATGTCAACTATTTCCCTCATGGTTGTCTCGTCCGTTTGTGCAATTATTGTTAACTCGTTCACTTTGTTCTCCGTTGTCATCTATAAAGGGCATTATCAAAAGTCAAAAGTCCAAACCGTTTTAGAGCCAGGTCGGAACTTCCTCGGCCAAATATCCTGCAGATCTCTATCTCGGCCATCACAGAATTCCCGGAAAGTTGTACATATTTCTGGATTCTCTTCACATAAAATTAGGACCGATTGCTGAGGAGGTGCAACAATGAACTATATGGAATTCTCCTTCCTAGTGGAGGCAATGACAGAAGAACAGGCCGACGAGCTTTTGGATGAAATCATCTCAAAGGTTGAGGCTCTCGGCCTAAAGATGGCGGGCGGCTTTAATCTAACTACGGACGCCGATTATTAAGGGGTGGAATATGGGGAAGAATTAACCCACCAAACTCCGCAATGGCACAAAACTGAGCCATGATGAGCACAGCGACTTTCCACCCGGCACGCGTTCAATGATTGTAAAAAGGCTTAAATTAGCCGGATTTGCGGTGACCGTTTACCTGATTCTTGCAGCCTGTAGCCTGCAGCCCTTGTAGTTCTTGTTCAGAAAAGAGCATTTTTGCCTTGCAATTCCTTACAAAATTGTTAGGAATTGCCCTTGAGAGGTTTGTACGAAAAGTGTTCTAATCAGCCCCGGAAGCCAAATCAGCATCATCTAGCCCTCCCAGCTGACCGCTTCATGCTTGTTGCTTGCCGCTTCTGCCCATCCGCTAATCCGCTACGCGGCGGGCTTTGCGCGAGCGGCGGGCTTTGCCCGAGCGGCGATCTTTGCCCGAGCGGCGATCTTTGCCGCCGTCATCCGCTTCCAGGCCTCCCCTAACAATTCTGCAAGCTTGCAGCCTTGCGGTGCGCGAAGCGAGAATGGTATTAATTAAGTAGAGGAAGTAAAAGCTGCACCAGGCAGCGTCGGATAATCGGCACCGCAATTAAAAGGGAGGGTCGTCATCATAGCTGCCGAACAGCTCATCACCATCGCCGGGGCCATCTTGTCGCTGGCATGCTCCTATAACGAATCCGATCACCATTCGTTCCTCAAAAAAAACGAATTCGAATAACGAATCACCAGTCACTATTCAGAGTCCACCGTATTCGTTCCTCGAAAAAAATGAAAACGAAAAACGAACCACTACCCACAGCCAACTGGCTACCGTTTCGTTACCCCGAAAAAAAATAATTCCAAAAACGAATTCCGAACCGGGCAGACATTCGTTACCCTTATAAAAAATAATTCGAAAAACGAATCCCAAACCAGCCAACCCAATGCTCCAACCTGCAACTTGCATCCTGCAACCTGCCTCCCCATTCGTTCCTCGTAAAAAATTAATTCGAAAAACGATTGCCAAATCCTCAACCTGATCCCTAATCAACGAATCAACTAATCGCCTTTGCCTGCACACTTATCCAGGGTTAGTTGACAATAAATGTACGCAATAGTAGAATACTTTCCGTTCAACACAACCCAATCTCATCTTCAATGAGGCCATCAATCTGCTGTTATCCGCTCCTGAGCAAGCCGTGCGTGGGTATTCGCAGCGCTCCCCGGACCCTTTGGTCCCGGATCGTTCGTCCTGCCACGGCTGAACGCTTTAATGGCCCGCTCACCTGAACTGGGGGCGAACACGACTGCATCCCTCCCGCCTGCTCCTCCAGTCATCCGATTGAAAGATTAAGGTATCTGCCAACTTGAACCAGCCAACGTGGAGGAGGCCGCATGTCTGAGTACGCCGATCTGGAAATTCGCATCCTGGAGCAGCAGCCCGGGGGCTACCCGGTCGAGATTACCTTCAACAATGAACAGCAGTTCCCGCGCGGCTTTCTCGATCCGGCCTTCCTTCCCTGGACGCCAGGCATTTCAGCCACAGAAGATGGCGAACGTCTCCTGAACTGGCTGTTAGCGGACCCGGCGCTCAAATCCAGCTGGGCCGAAGTGCGCGGCCAGCAGCCCCAGCGGCGCATTCGCCTGCGCATCGACGCCACCGCTCCGGAGCTGCATACCCTCCCCTGGGAGCTGCTGCGCGATGCGTCGGATGGCGGCGTGGCCCAGGATCTCGCCGCCGCCGCGGCCACCCCCTTTTCTCGCTACCTGGCGGGGCGCTGGCAGCCCGGCAGCCCCATCCTCAAGCGCCCGGTGCGCGTCCTGGTAGCCATCTCTGCCCCTGAAAATATCGGCGATTACCAGCTGGCCGCCATCGACGTCCAGCAAGAGTGGGAGGCGCTGCAGGCGGCGGCTGCCGGCCAGACGGACCTGCAGCTCGAGCTGCTGCCGCAGCCCTGCACACTCTCAGTGCTTGAGGAGGCGCTGAAAAAAGGCTATCACGTCCTGCATTTCATCGGCCACGGCGCCTACCGCTCCAGCGATAGCCAGGCCGTGCTCTACCTCGCCGATGCTCAAAATAAAGTAGCGTTGCTCCGTGATCAGGAGCTGGCGGTAGAAGGTTGTGCTGAACTGGCGGGCGGTGTCAATGGGGACCAGGTCCTGCATGGCGAGGACGGCGGGCACGCCGGCGGCGACCAGCTGGGGCGCCAGGCCGCGGAAGGCCTCGGCCGGGCTGCGCGTGGCGGTCTGGCAGCTGGCCAGAAAGACCAGGCGCAATTTGTCATCCTGCAGCGCGTCCGTGTCAGCCAGCAGGCGGGCGAGCAGGGCGGCCAGCTCCTGATCACGGACCAACGCTACTTTATTTTGAGCATCGGCGAGGTAGAGCACGGCCTGGCTATCGCTGGAGCGGTAGGCGCCGTGGCCGATGAAATGCAGGACGTGATAGCCTTTTTTCA
>DATCIL010000475.1:0-12329 GCA_036507795.1 Anaerolineales bacterium
ACCTAAAGATCCAAAAGATCGACCGGGTCGAGCAATTACTGATTGCCAGACGCCGCTACCAATGGATTATCGATGGGCGAATCGAACAGGAAGAGACCTTCGATTCGAATGAACGCTGGTATTACAAGCACGAGATAGCGCTGATGCTGGAAAAAGTTGGCTTCAGAGATGTTCAGGTGAAGGATGGTTGGACCGATGAGGATTTCGCCGAGCGACATTCCAGCATGGTGTTCATCGCTAGAAAACGGATGGAATAATAAGGATATGAAAATGATGGACGAGAAACCGAAAGAGTTATTGACGGTCAAATCGGTGATGGCACGCGAGCTAGAAATTGGCCGTGAGATCTGGCGATTACAAGACGCTCGCCAGAGAACAATACAGGTGTTAGAAGGAGCCAACAACCGACTAATTAACTGGCGCCTGCCACAGGAAAACCATGATATTGGCTCGCTTCTGTACCATATTGCTGCTATCGAGCTGAGCTGGTTGTTTGAGGAGATTTTGGAACAACCTTTTCCGCCGGAAGCGGAGGAATACTTCCCCTATCCGGTCAGGGATGAACAAGGCCATTTATTCAAGGTAAGGGAGACTTCTTTAGAAGATCACTTGCGGCGACTTCAAGTTGTGCGAGGCCTTTTGGTAGATTCCCTTAAAGTGATGAGCGTAGAAGATTTCCGCCGTCCCCGACAGCTTCCGGAATATGACGTCGCGCCTGAATGGGTGATTCACCATCTCACACAACACGAAGCTGAACATCGCAGTGAAATCGCCGGTATGCTCCTGGCAGCTCAAGCAGCGATGGATAAAGAGAAATTTTCCAACCCATCAGGGAAGTAAACGATGCGTAACTATTACGAAGACCACGATCTTTTTGAAGAGATAGATGATTTGGCAAAATCCAAAAGTTTACCGCCGATCAAGAAGATCCCCAAACGAAATGGAGCCGGGCGAAATAAATCAAAGGAAGTACGAAAACCGAAACGGCTCCGGGCTGAGAGGCTGGCGGAACTCATCGAGCAGGATGACAGCATCAAGGAAGTGGTGTTCACGTATCAAGGCTCCAGGCACGAAAGGGAATGGATCGCCAATTCCTTGACAAACCTGTATGAAGCGCAGTGGTTTGGCGACGTGCTGCGGCAGATCAAGGGCGGCAAAGAGGCTTCGGTATACCAGTGCCTGGGCAACAACACCACAGGCGAAGCCTACATCGCGGCGAAGATATACCGACCGCGGAAATTCCGCAACCTGAAGAACGACCAGCTCTACCGGGAAGGACGCGAGCACCTGGACGCGGACGGACATCTGATCCTGGATGGAGGCATGCAGCACGCAATGAGCAAGCGCACCGAGTACGGTTTGCAGCTGCTGCATACATCCTGGATCGAGCACGAATACCAGACCATGCTGCTCCTACATGCTGCGGGAGCGGACATGCCCGTTCCGTATGCCAGGGGAGACAACGCCATCCTGATGACGTATATAGGCGGCGCCGAGATGGCCGCGCCGACATTGAACAGCATCGACCTGCCTCAAAAGGAGGCCAGCCGCCTGTTCGCCCGGGTGCTGCGCAATGTCGAACTCATGCTGGCTAACGACAGGGTGCACGGCGACCTGTCGGCTTACAACATCCTGTATTGGGACGGGGAAATCACATTGATCGACTTTCCCCAGGCGATTTCACCGCTCACCAACCGAAACGCGTTCAGGATTTTCCAACGAGACATCACCCGGGTGTGCGATTATTTTGCGCTCCAGGGAGTGGAGGCCGATCCTGCCCGGATCGCGGCGGATTTGTGGACGGCGCACAACCACCGCATGACGCCGGAGGTAAATCTCAGGCTTTTAGATCCGGAGGACAAGGAGGACTTCGCCTATTGGCAAAAATACCTGAAAGACCAGTCTTAATGGGAGTTGCAGGCTGCAGGTAAGTTAGTTGTCTTCTTCACCATCCACGATCACTTTTGGTGGTCCCTGGCTGTCCTTGTCGCCCTCATCTAAAGATTCCTCGATGGCGCCTCGCTCGACAGCTTGCTTGGTTTCCTGCGGGCTTTCGCCATTAATGACGATCGTAGGTCCTTCCTCCTTTTCCTCTTCACCGAGCAACTTTTCAATGGGAGTGGGCGGGCCTTCATCGAGCTCTTTTTCGGCCTTGATTTCGGGCAGGCTTTCAGGCGAAATCCAACCTTTCTCGACGGCGTGTTGAGCCAATGTGTAGGTATCGTCGGCCAGAATCAAGGTGCTGCCGGCCTCGATCACCTCTTCCGCCAGGGCGCGGATCTCATCTGCGCGCCACAACCTGCGACGAACATTTCGGATATAAACGGCGAGGATGCGATCAGAGTAGGTCCGAACAACCTCATAATAGATCTCCGGATCTTCTTGACCGCTATCGCCAATTAGAATAAAGGGTAAATCCGGGTAGGTATCCAGGATGTTCTGGATCGTCTCCATCTTGTAGCGCTTGTGCTTGACCGGCAGCAGTTCCTCTTCCGTAAGGCCCCAGTCGCGCAAGAAGAGCACAGGACCCAAAGGGATATCCTGGATATTGAAGAAATCCGCCAACAGGTCGTAAATATTCCAGGGGCTGCTGGAAACGTAAAACAGCGGGTTCGTGACCCGGCCCTGCCGGCCGCGCATCAAAGCCCGGTAGAAAGCAGCGGCGCCCTTAAAGGGCAGACGGGTACGAGCATTGCCCAAGAATACGGTACGGGCCATATTCAGCAGGTGGGTGGCGTCGGTAGGGAGGACGGTATCATCGATGTCGCTAATCACGCCAAATTCGGCGTCTGGCGGCGGGACCAGCACATGCCCTTCTGCCGTGACCGGCGGTCTTCCGTCTCGAACCGGCTGAAGCAATTCCAGATTTATGGTGTGCCACAGACGATCGGTGGGCAGCGGTTCCGGCGGTTCGATATAGACTTCGAAAAAACCTTCTATATCGGAAACGACTTGCTGGCGGGCGCCGTCAAAGGTAGCCAGCACGCGGGCATATGGAATCTCCTTGCTGTTGAAACGCTTGTACATATTGACCAGGTTATCCCAAACCGTGTGGCTTTCGGTGGCGCTTTGAATATCTTTATCCTCCAACACCCGGCCTTTAAGATAGAGGGTCTCCTGGCTGCCATAGCCGCGATACGGCAGGATTTGGATTGGGTCCCGACCGCCCAGGCGCTCGCGCAAGCGGTACTTGAGCAGATCGTAGTGATCTTCTACGTCGGATACCAGGTTTATTAGGACGTCCTTCCAGTTTGCCATTCGTACCTATTCTCCACTCCATAACAATAAAGGTGATTCAAAAAACACAAAGGCAAAAAGAACCCAAAGGAGGCGCAGAGATGATCTATCTCTGCCCTTTAATGCTATCACAACATGGCAGGCACACTGATGCTTGCGTCGACCTGGGCACAAGATTTGCTATGGAGACGGCTATAAGAATGTGGTCAGAAGACTGACGGCCATTAGAATGGCTTAGCCGAGAACAGCGGCTGAGCAAGCAAAAGACGCCGTCGAGGACGGCGGCTGAGCATGGAGAGGACGGCGGTTGAGCATATGAGGAGACAAGACGCCGCCGGGGACGGCGGCTGAGCGTGGGGAATGGCGGCTTGAGCACGTCCTCATGACAACATCCGCGCACACACGACTTTTGGAGCGGCTGGCTAAACAAAACCGGAGGCGGTGAAATGAGCGGACAGAGCGCGGCGAGAAGATCGTCAGGAATCGAGATGGTATGTATGGTAGGAATTCTGGCAGGGATTGCCCCAGGCCAGGTGCATAGCGCGAGAGGTAAGATCGATCACCAGGGCGCTAATGGTCTTTTCGCGATCCAGCGGGATGTCATCCTCGACGGCATGGTTGCAGATCGAGTTGGGGAAATTGATGTGGTCACGCTGGATAGATTGCAGGGATTTAACCGTGTGGGAGCTATTCTGCTTGAGCAGGCGCGCGGCGCGGAAGTAGCGCACGCGCGTGCCAACCAGCTCGTCAGGTTCGTTTTCAATGGCCTGCATGCGCGGATCCAGATAATGGTTTGTATGGACGAGATAGCCATTTTCAGCATATAAAATTGAGAAGCGCCGGGCAGAGACTTCGACATTGTACAGCTCACCACTTTCATGAGCGAGTAAGTGATTGTACCCAGCGGCGCGCTGAGCAACCAGCATATGGCGAATGGCTTCAGCGGGGCGGCGGGCGGAGAGCACTGCCCGGGAGACAAAAACGCGCGGCACGCCGATGCGAGAGTCAATGGGGTATACTGAATCGCAACACTGGGCGATCCCAGCAGAATTAAAACCGATATTCGGAAGCAGACCGCCATAAGTCATAGCAAGGAAAGGCGGTTCGCCGAGCGGTTCGGCGTGAACAATGTAAACGTCGGCTTCATCTTCAGGCAGCCAATCTTCACTGTGCGCAACGAGGACGCGTTCATCTGCAGTGCGATCGTCGTTGACGGCCATACTGGTGCATTTGGTCAAATGGAGGGCGTCAATGGTCACCGCTTCCATGGCATTAAGCACCGCCAGATCGTCAAAATCAACGCCAGCTCCTTCAGCAATACCAGCCATCTCATCGACGAATTGAGGATAACGTTCCTGGGCAAAAGGGATATACTTACGAGCCTGGATCTTCGCTCCTTCCCAATCCAGGAGCAGTTTGTCGTAAGCTCCCTCTATAAGGGAGCGGGCGTTTTGGGCGCTGCGGCAAACCTGTTCGCGACGGGCTTCACCAATTTGGCGGCCGATATCACGATGCGTGCCTGATACGCGGATTAAAGGTGGCGGCGCGGGATGATGGATGGTATCGATCGCTGACACGCTATCAATCTCTGACATGCTGTTGACCTCGATTCATCTGTTGAAGTAGACTGGATTGAAACACACCAAAGCTTAATGATTATCCGATAAAGAGGTGGTTCTGACAAGGGGAGGACGTGAGGCGTGAAACGTGAAGCGTAATGCGTAAAAACGTAATCCGTAAGAGAGGTCGAGTTGAAGGATAGCATCCGGTGTATGAATGCCTGAATAATTTGAACGAAGGATAAATTTGGAACAAAAGAAGAGCGACAGGCGTTAAAATAGGGGAGGTAATTGGAATAAAATTTAGATTCGAGGATTAATTTAGCTATGAAACACCCACATCTTCTTTCAGTTCTGGCGATTTTGTTGATCATAATTTTAACTGCGTGCAGCCTGCCAGCTCCCAGCGAGCCGGCAACGCAGGATGTAGCTCCAGAATTTACTGCGGCAGCACAAACGATCATCGCCCAGCTCACCCAGGCGGCCGGGACCCAGGCGCCTCCTCCGGAAGAAACAACGGCGACACCAGGCGAGGTCTCCACCGAGCCCGGGCTGGAAACTGAGACAGCGCCGGCAGTAGAAACCCAGACTCCAGCGGAAACAACGGAACCAACTATAACACCAACGTTGGAAGAGCCTGCGGAAACGGCGACGCCGACGAGCCTGCCCTCTGACCCCAGAGCGGCTCTTGGAGACCCAGATTTCCTGGATAATTTTCAAAATGGGGATAACTGGTCGCTGTACGAGGACGAGCACGTACTCTTCAGGGTAGCAGATGAGGCCTTGAGAATGGTGGCCTTTAATGCGGAATCATGGGACGGATTTATGCTCTCCTGGCCGCAAATCAATGATTTTTACCTGGAGATGGCGGCGACGACAAGGGACTGCTCTGGCCTGGATCGTTATGGACTGGTAGCCCGATCGGTCAGGACCGACGAGGGCTATGCCGGATATCTGTTCGGGATTTCTTGCGATGGACAGTATTCGCTGCGAATATGGGACGGCGAGGCTTTCACCAGGCTGATCGATTGGACAGCCAGCGAGCACATCCAGGCGGGTTCAAACCAATCTAACCGCATTGGCATCATGATGGAGGGGGAGAACATCTCCCTTTACGCTAACGGAAACTTGATAGCAGAATTAACTGACGAAACGTTCGAGGACGGGAGGATCGGAGTATTCGTCGGATCGGCCAATACTGAAGATTTTACCGTCCTGGTCGAGGAAGTTGCCTTTTGGGAACTGCCCTAGAAGCTTTATAATTAAGTAAACAATCCGTGTACTGTCTTTTCAGTTGGTGTAAAATAAAGGTAGGGAAAACCCGCGTTTTATTCCCTGTAAAGACATTACGACCGAACGACTCGTGAGGAGAAGATGAATATTTACGTAGGGAATCTACCATACCAAACCACCGAAGAGGATCTGAAAGAGATGTTCGAAGCCTTCGGTGAAGTCGAATCTGCAGCGGTGATCAAGGACAAAGTCACCGGCAGGTCGCGGGGGTTTGGATTTGTCGAAATGCCCTCCGATGCAGATGCCCAATCTGCCATTGCGGCATTAAACGGCAACGAAATGGAAGGGCGGGCGATCACCGTGAATGAAGCCCGGCCGCGTTCCGAAGGACGACGAGGAGGAGGAGGAGAGCGCCGGGGCCCGAGAGGTGGTGGGCGCGGCGAACGGCGCCGGTTTGATCACCGGGACGAATAAAAGCTAAATTCGACAGACAGGCTGAGGCTCTAAAAGAACCCGCAGCGGCGAGCGCTGCGGGAATTTCTCATTAATCAGCCAGGGCATAGCGTTCAATAGCAGCATTTAGAATGCGATTAACCAGCTCCGTATGGTCGATACCATCGGCGGCGGCTTCGATAACCAGGTCAGAAATTCCGGGAGAAAGCCCAGGCAAGGGATTGATCTCCAGGATATATGGTTTCCAGTTGTCCTTGACGTCGAGGCGGAAATCCACCCGCGATACGTCAAGCGCTCCCATCACCCGGAAGACTGCCGCCGTAAGCCAGTTGAGCTCATCAACCATCTCATTATCCAAGGGGGCGGGACATAGATAATCCAACTGGTCAGCCAAAGCAACCTTAAGACGATTGCTATAGACTACATCGGAATCCTCATAAGGTTTGAGGTCCACTTCCATGGGCGGAAGAAAGTGCAGACCAGCCAGGATGCGCGGGGCTGACTGATTATCGGGCAAACGGCGGGCTACCAGGCCGCGCAGGTTGCCGACAACTCCTACGGTTACCTCCCGGCCTTCGATATACGCTTCTACCAGTGCGGGCTGGTCATAACGCTCTAGAATCACAGCCACGCGGTCACGCAGTTCAGCGTCATTACGGACAATCGACTGGCCGGAAACACCCATACCGGTGCCCTCCCGGCTAGGCTTGACGAAGAGTGGATAGGTCAAATGAGGATCGAGGGGCTCATCGACGCGTTCGAAAGTCTGGAAATCCGGGGTAGGTAGATCGTGATAGTGCAGCACGCGCTTGGTCATCGGTTTATCCAGCGCTAAGGCCAGGGTGAGCACGTTAGAGCCGGTGTAAGGAATGCGCAGCATCTCGAGCATGGCGGGAACATGGGCCTCGCGGGCAGCACCGAAATGACCTTCGCAGATGTTAAAGCAAATATCAGGCTTGAAGTTGCGCACCGTATCAAAAAGGGTGATATCGCCCTCCAGGAACTCGCAGGTATGGCCGCCCGTGCGGATAGCTTCAACCAGGGCATTGACCGTTTTTTCCGAATCCAGATCATCCCACTGGTCCCCGGGCATCCCTTCAAAACCAGGTGCGTTGGATTTCAGGTTAGCAAGCAGGGCAACTCTAAATTTTTTCATTTCCTTCCTTTGGCGTGGTGCGCTATTATTCAGCAGAGCAAACGCAAAAAATTAAATTAATGATGAGTATACCAGTATGACGGGATTCGAGATAGAACAAAATTTCTTCCGGCCAGCTTCTCGTGCAAAAACGATTTACAAAAAACCTTGCGAAGGTTTTATGCCGATACGTTGATCCGGGAAATCCAACCTTCGCAAGGTTTTATAACAAGGTTTAATTAGGGAATCTCCTGGATCAACTCAGGGGAATCCCTACCCCTTAACAGGGATATCCCCCATTGCAAATCGATTTGCGGAAGCTTATATTATAGATAATCTGATAGATGAAGCCGGGTCACAATCGGTTTAGTCGCAATAGGCTTTAGGTAAAGGCCTTTAGGAAAAGGTTAAGAAAGGAGGGCATTTTGTCTCTGATTCAGACCTCAATTATTCTCTCGTATGCAATCCTGCTGTGGGGAGCCGCCATTGCCCTTTTCCATACAATTATTGCCGCAAGCGAGGTTGTTTTTGCGAGAGTAGAAGTACCTGAGCAGAAAAAGCACAGAAGCCGTTAGAATTGTTTACAATTCCAGCATCGTTAAATCGTACAGGCGAGTTATTGCAGCCAATTGAGATGCAATACTCGCCTGTATTTTGCTTTTTTTTTACAAATTACGAACTAACAGGTTAGATGGAGAGCGGCGGCGACATTTCGCCTGGCACGCATTTGATTATAGGTCTGGTAAGCCTGGCCAGTCTTCTGTTCAATCACCTGGATGCCGGCCTGCTCAATTGCCCGGCGCGTATCTGAAGGGACATTCATCCGACCGTAGGCGCCCTGCCCGACCACCAGCACTTCAGGTTTAGCCGCAAACACAGCGCCTAGGTCATCCGGATGCAGGGAATGTCCTTCAATGCGCCACCAATTCCCGATGACCTTGTCCGGCAAAATTATCACATCTTTATTATGCGATTGACCGTCGATGACAATATGGCCAAACTCGTAAGAATCGATTTTTGGTTTTTGCATTTAATCTATCCCTCCTAGATTGCGGGAAGACGGTCATAAGAATGACTCAGCCGAGGACGGCGGCGAGAGCATGGTCAAAGTGAACACCGCTCAAAGGGAGACCATCGTTTTATCGAGGTTAATTATATTCTAACATCGACGCGGCGGCGCTCAGCCCAGCGTTCGCCCAGGGCGTGCAGTTGCTCAGAGCCAAGAACCTGATCGGCCAGGGGAAACAGGATTTGTTCCTCTTTCATAAAATGCTGGCGAGCGACCTGGATGACGCCCAGCAAGCGGCTGCAGATTGTTTCGACATTCTGGATTTCGGGGATAGCATTCAAAGTGCCCTCGATCTCCTCATGGTCCATGCGCATGACCGCCACCGGACCTCCCTGTCCCAAATGGTGATCCATAGCCGAGAAGAGCAGTTCGTCCTCCAATTGAGCGTGGGTGGAGATAGCCGACTGGATCAGGGCCGCCTGCGCCTTGACCCAATCCAGAGAGGTGACCGCCGGTAAGGTTTGTTCCAGGTGGTCGAATTGAACATAAAACACACCGTGCTCTCCCAGTAACGCTTCAGTAACTTTCATGGTGATGATCCTCCTTTTTCCAAGTTTAGTTTAGCAAAATAAGGAGGGTGTGTCTTTGCGCTGGCGCAAATCCATCCAGAAAATGACCTTAACGCCCGACCCCCTCCATAAGGGGAGGGGGCCAGGTGAGAAAGGAGAAGGAGAGAGAAAGTGGAACACAATCACTGCGTCGGTTCGGATCTGTTCCTATATATGATAACGAGGAAACGCGTCATTTTGTTACAGTTAACTCGAAATTAATTTCCAAGCTTGCATTTTCGAAAGGTTTACATTCCCAGGCTACGGATTTCTTATCGAAATTGGCGGCATGTAAAATCCTAACCGTTCACGGCGCCACCAATTGCCGGTTCTTTGGCGCTCTTTCCAGTCTGTGAATCTGTAGTCATACAGCAGAGCGCGAATGTATTTTGGCGGCTGTTCAGGAAAAGGATTCTCAGCCAACAATCCGGCGACCTCAGATGACCCCTCTAGCAGCCGAACTGTAAAGCGGATAAACCATTGGGTTCGCTGAAAGTCGCGCAGGGCAGCGAACCACAGCTGCCAATCCAGGCGTGGTTGGTGAGGAGCAACGATGGGCGGCGGCCTGTCGAGATCCACGGGCTGGTATTTAAACTTGTACACAAGCCAATTTTCACCATCCTGACTGCCTTCAAGGATGATCTGCGGCCGCTCTGTCGTCATCACGGCGAAGAGACCATATGGATTGGAGATCTTGAAGGCAGCAGTGACGTCCAGGAGCGGCATGACCGGCTTCATGAAGCTCAGTTTGCTGCTCGAGCGCAGCAGGATATAAGCCATGCCGGAGGCAATGAGGACGATCGCCAGGCCGGCCGGAATAAACCATCCCCAGGCAACCCCGTTCGCGGATGGCGGAGCGGGAGAAGGTATTATTGGAGGGAGCCTGGTGATTGCCAGCATCGAGCGCAGAAGATGATCGTCAAGGAGGAAGATTAAGAGGAAAATGGTTAACCAGTTGAAGAAGGCGTAGTTGCCCGTCAGCAGAATAAGCACTTGTAATAGCAGCGTGAAACCGGCCCCAATCAAGCGCAAATTTTGTGGGGCGAAGTAAAGAACAGGCATGACCAGCTCTACGAGCAACACGAACAAGGTGGAGGCTTTGTGGAACCAAAGGGGGAGCTGATGCAGATACCAAGCCAGGGGGACGGACAAAGGCTGCGTTTCATAGTGAAATCTCATTGCCGTGAAGGTGCGCCAGGTCGGATCGCCGCTGGCTAACTTAACGATTCCCGACATGAAGATTAATTTGAACAACAAAAAGCGGAAAAGCAGGATCACAAATGGGGAAGGCGGCGCCAGCGCCTGACTGGGTATCAGGCTGGGCGGCACCAGGAAGATGGCGAGAAAGCCGGCCTCGACCAGCAGCACATCCCACTGGAAAGATAAGAACTCCTGCCCAATTGTGACTAACGATAGGTAAAGGAGCCACAACAAAAATAACACCGGCGTCGTGTGAACTCCGAAGACGAGCACTATGGATAGCAGCAGGCCAGCAATACACAGGCCAACCAGAAAAGCGTCACTGGCATTGATCCAGGCCAGGGTCGGGAAGCGAAAATAGGCCTTAGCTCCCAGCGTTCTATGGATGAGTTCCAGATACTCCCAGGCGGGTAGAATGCCATGCCTGCCAACCAGTCCTTTGACCTGCACACCAAAGGAAGCAAAAGCCACAAAATAGATGATTCCCAACAGGCGCAGGAAGAGCCAACGGACAAAAACGTAGTCAGCCGGATCTACCCAAATCCCGTCCATACGAGAAAATTAATTCCCGCTTACAGGCAACCTGTTGCTCGTGACCGACTCACCCTCGTCTTTTGATAATAGCTCTATTAACCTGGGATGGTTGGCATAGACGCCGCGATAATCAGGGGGCAAGAGGGCGGCGATGCGGCACATAATCTCGTCCGTGTAAGCCTGAATAGCGCCGTCACGGTCCTTTCCCTTCAAGGGCGGCAGCGTGAAGGGCTCACCGACCTGGACGATTATGTGCGCACGGCGGAAACGGCGCAGCTGGCCAATTACATCGCGGTCGCGCGTGCCAACGATGCCAGCCGGCACAATAGGCACGCCGGTGCGCGCGGCCAGGTAGCTGGCACCGGGCTGGCCTTCGATTAACCCACCGGTTTTGCTGCGCGTGCCTTCAGGGGCGATTACCAGGGCTCCCCCTTCGCGCAGGCGAGTGAGGGCAACGCGCATGGCTCCCAGATCGGCGTTAAAACGATCCACAAAGATGGAGTCGAGCTGTTTAACCAGCCAGCGGAAGATGGCGTACTTGTGGTATTTCTCAGCCACAAGCATGGTGATGTCTTTGCGATCGAGGAAGTAGAACACCAAGGCAGGATCAAGGACACCGGCGTGATTGGAGACGCCAATAAATGCGCCAGACGGGATCAGATTGACTTTACCCCGAACGTCTACTGGAGCGATGAAACGGCAGGTGAACCTGATGAGCAGTCGGACGATGAAGTAACCCATGGTGGATTCTCCAGTTTTGAGTATACTCGAAGTCGGGCACTTGAGGAAAGGGAGATGAGAAACGTGATAAGTGAAACGTGAAGCGTGATTCGTAATGCGTAATTCGTAATGCGTAAAGGGTCGTTCGGGATGCGTAATATGGAAGGTGTCAGAATTGGTGGGTAAGCGCTTGCAACAGGAGTAAGGCGGACATGCCGGTGAGGATGGTGAGGAGGGCGTTTTTGGTGCGCCAGGCAACCAGGGAGGCAAGCAGGCCGGCGAGCAGACGCTCATTGGCGGGAGACAGGTATAATGTTCCATCCCGGATCAGCAGCTCTGGAAAGATAATGGCTGAAAGCACGGCGGCGGGGACAAAGCGCAGAGCGCGGCGCACGTTATGAGGCATTTCCATCTGACCGAAGATCAGGATGAAGGACAACCGGGTGGCATAAGTAATCAGGCCGATAGCGATCATTACGAGCCAGAGGTTCATGCTCTACCCTCCACCCAAAGTCCCACGACGATACCTATGATCGTTGCAGCTATGAGGCCGAGTTTCAATGGCATTCCAACTGCAAGGACGGCAACAACTCCAGCGATTACACCGGCAGATACGCTGGCGCGATCACGGAGCGCCGGTA
>DATCIL010000476.1:0-4160 GCA_036507795.1 Anaerolineales bacterium
GTAGGTGTCATCCCAGGTGGCCCAGTCTCCGGCGATGATGTTTAGCTGCTCGATGTTTTCTAATATTGCGTTTTGGCCGCGCTGGAGATTCTCGACGATGCGCTGCTCTTCGAGGTGCTCGAATCCCTGCGATACGACGCGTACGGCGATGGCGTTTACCAGGCCCAGCAGGGCGATAAAGACCAGGCCGGTAAAGATAAAAACCTTCCAGCGCAGGGAGAGCGAGTTCCAAACGCGCAGGAATAACGGGGGAAATCTTTGGTTAAAAAAATTCTGGCCGTCGCGGTCAGTGATGGCAGGTGGCATGGATGCGATCCCAGTACGGTTTTATTGTGTTTTGTGATCAATAATCGGTTAACTATAAAGGATACTTATAGAAATTGCAATATTTTTAAAACTTACAAATAGGTTTGGTAAAAGGAGCCATCCAGACCAGACCTGAAAGGTTTTCGGAATACCTTTCAGGTCTGGCTCTCGTGCCGAACACTATCTAGCATCCTGCAATTCTTATCCGTTTCATCTGCGTCAATCCGCGAAAATCCGCGTCCCCCCACTCCCACCTGCCACTACAGAACTAAGGGAGCTTCTGGAAGCCTATGGTGGCAAAGTGACTGTCGAACGTGAACGCCTCCGCTATCGCCCGCTCCCGCATAACCGCAAAGCTGACAGCGTCAGCAAAGCTGAACTCCTGATCCGTATGCCTCTCCAAAATTTCTACTGCGATGGATTCTAGACTGGCAACAGAATAAACCTTCATCAGACGCGGGCTGCCTCGAAACGACTGCAGCAAACGCATGGCCTGCGCGTGCCCACCGCTGCGCCGGATAATAATATAGGCTTCCGCAATGACCAGGTTTGTTGTAACAAGGGTTCGCCGGTCAGTTACCAGCCGGTTGAGCTCTTCCTTGGCCGGCCCGTGATACTTATCGCGAGTATCGCTAACCGCAATCCAGGCGCTTGTATCGACGAATACTTCATGGCCCATCGCCGCTCTCTTCCTCAATCATTCTGGCCAGGTACTCGTCGTGCTTCTCTGCAAGATCGCCCTGGCCAGAGTCGTAGAGACCGATGATGTCGAGCAATGGATCCTCATTGGGAGGAAGTTCATCCAGGAGCCTATCTACCCCCTCCCTGACCAGAGCAGCAATTGACTCTCCACGCCGTTCGGCTACAATCCTGAGGGCCTCAACTTGATCCTCTCGCAGGTAGATCTGTATGGGTTTCTTCTTACCGGCAACCATAGTAATTAACCTCAGTAACGACGTATAACATATATACATCATAATTAATGATGTATATTCTGTCAATGTTAATCAGCGAAGATTGGTTGGCTTTCTTAAATTAGAAAATCCCCCCACAGCGTCTTCTAGCCTGCCTCCTGCAATTCTTATCCGTCCAATCCGCGTTTATCCGCGAAAATCCGCGTCCCTCACCCCCACCTGCCACTCCATTAGCCTTCAACTTCGCAGGGTCCAGGCATCTACCGGCTCTGCGCGTCCTTTCAGCGCCAGGTGGCGGAATTCCAATCCATCTCTCTCCACGCCGGCGGCGGATCGCGTTGCTTCGCTGATCAGGATCTCGCCTGGTCCCGCTTGAGAGGCCAATCGGGCCGCCACGTTGGCCACGTCGCCGAGCACGGCGATGTCTGACATGCCTTCCTCAGAGCGCACCGATCCGATCCAGGCCATTCCGGTGTGAATTCCCACCCCAACCGGAACCCAGGGTCCCGCTGAAGACCCGTGCTGCGTCTCTCGAAGGATCGTACGAGCCGCTTCCACCGCCACGCCCGCATGCTCGGGCCCGGCAATGCCGGGTACGTAGAAACCGGTGACTTCATCTCCCACCAGCTTCTCAATCATCCCATTGGTGTTAATCACCACTTTGGTGGTTACATCGTAAAAGCGATTAATCAGCTCGCTGAAATCTGCCGGCTTCATCGTCTCGGCAATGCTGGTCGAGCCGCGGATATCGGCAAACAGCAAGGAGGTTTCTACCTCTGCGCCTCCAGGGTATTTTTTTGCGGCCTGGTCGCAAAGGTTGCACAGCCGCGGATTCATTTTTGAGGGTGTGATACCCAGAAACAGGCGCACCAAAGCTCCACCGATGCCCTGGAAGGGATAGTAATCGATCGGGCAGCGCGGTTCGGAAGGCAGGAGGCGAAAAAGCGGGCGCATGGACTTGCGGGCAAACCACGGAGTATGAATCGACTCGGGATAATAGCCCCGGTTCAGATAGGTGCCCCACACCTCAGCCGCTGTAACCTTGCTATCCTCATTTTTGGCCATAATAGGACAATTATACTCGGAATGTCGGGGGTAATTTTTAACACAAAGTTGTCATGAACGCTGCGTACGCCACGAAGGATGAAAAGCCTTGCGAAGGTTTCCATTCAATGCGAAGGTACTGGAAGACTAACCTTCGCAAGGCTATTTACAAGTCAGGACAGCAAGGATAACACGAAGGGGCACCATGTTTTTAATTTAAGATTTCTTTGTGTCCTTTGTGCAGCCCTTCGTGTCCTTTGTGCAGCCCTTCGTGTCCTTCGTGTTAAACTCTTTTCACGTCACCTGGATGAAACGGGCCGTTGAAGGCACCCCGTCCTGCAGGATGAAGAGCATGTAGTATCCGGGTGGAGCGATGTTGCTATTATCCGGCATCCTGGCGGCGATCGTATCGGGGCTGCTGACGTTGAATTCCAGCCCAACGTATCTTTGGTCGGTGTTGAGACAATGGGTTGTCGAGGACAGCCGGATCAGCACAACCTGCCCAATGGCGCCGGCTTGCGGCGTCCTGATCTCAAACCAGGCGCCGTAACCGATCTGTGCGGGAGCCGCCTCGATCTGCGGGTGCGGGCCCTTGAACAGGTAGGGAGGGCTGTAGATCTCGATGCGCAGTTCGTTGGTCCGGCGGCTGGGGTTGCTGCCGGCGACCATGACGCGCCCGTCGGGCAAGAGCAGGGCGTTAGCATGGTACAGCCGGTCGAGCGCCATGGGAGCCAGCGTGGTCCACTTTCGCGTGGTGGGGTCGAAAAGCTCAGCCTCGTGGACGGCGCGCGGGTCGTGGGGCAGCTCCTCCGCGGCCTGCGCCTGACCTGGCTCGTGTTCCCGGTGATCGTCTTTAGGATGATCATGTTTCTTGCTGCCGCTTCTCCCGCCAAGCACCAGCACATTCCCGTCCGGAAGCAGCACGGCATACACATAGTAGCGGGCGTGCTTCATCGGTTGGATAGCCTCCCACTTTGGGTCGGATACCGAGAGGTCGATGATCTCGGCATCCGGCACAGCGAATTCGCCGGTGGGCGTGCCGCCGCCCACGAGCAGGACCTGTGGCTGGTAATCGGGCGGCGTCAAGGGCAGGAGCACGCTGGCACCCTCTTCCCGCTGGGACGAATTGGGCAGCCCGATGGTCCGCCAGCGCCGGTCCTCCAGGTTGAGCAGTCCGGTGGGGAAACCTTTGAGGCGAAATGGGTAACTGTAATGAGTGTTATAGGAGCCGGCATAGAAGACCTCGCCGCTGGGCAGGAGGTGCAGGCGGGGATACAGGGGGAGCCAACGATCGGCGCCTTCTAACTTGTGCCAGCCCTCGCCGGGCGAATAGATCTCGATCGACCTGAGGAACGCCCACGGGAATCTTTTGGTAAAGCCCGCCATGGCCAGGACGCGACCGTCGCCCAGGGTGACTAGGGTGGGATACCAACGCCCGTGCCCCAGGTCGGCGAGCCTGGTCCAGCTCTCGGAAATCGGGTCGAACGAGTAAGCCTGGTCCAGCCCGGAGAAAGGCGGGATGGGCATTCCGAATAAGCGCCCGTCATACTTATAGGTACCACCGGCGGCCAGCAGCCGACCATCGGCCAGGTGGCAGTGCCCGACGCAGAACAGGTCCCCGGCCAGGGGCTGCTCGATAATCTTTGTATCTCCGCTGGCCGGATCCCATAATTCGGAGGGATAGGGCATCAGCAGCTGGTTTTCGTCGTTGCACGAACCGCCAAAGCCCAGCACCTTTCCGCTGGGCAGGAGCGCCATGTGTACGGGAAGGTTATGGAATCTGGAGGGAATCAGCTCCCACTGCCCCTTCTCGGCGGCATCTTCGTGAACAACTACGTGTGGGCTTGCTCCTGTGGGGTTAGACATATCTTGATTCCGCCTTTCCTCAAATATGCT
>DATCIL010000477.1:0-2189 GCA_036507795.1 Anaerolineales bacterium
CCCATTTACGACTCCCTCCGCCAGGGCTCCGCTGCCCTGGAGGAGTTGACCGAGATCTTCCAATACAAAGACCTGGTCATCCAGCTCGTCAGGCGAGACATCCTCACCCGATATAAGCGATCTGTCCTGGGCGTCGCCTGGACCATGCTGAATCCCCTGGGAACGATGCTCGTCCTGTCCATTGCTTTTTCAAAAGCCTTCGGCATACAGCAAGAAGGCTACGCCGCCTACGTATTGAGCGGCCTGATCGCCTGGACTTTCTTTGCCCAGACCACCAACGCCGCCACCTCCCACCTGGTTTGGGGCGGCAGTTTATTGCGCCGCATATATGTGCCGCGCACGGTCTTCGCCGTCTCCGCCGTCGGTACCGGTTTGGTCAATCTGCTTTTGTCCATCGTTCCTCTTCTGATCGTATCGCTGATCACCGGCATTAGCATTAAACCCACGCTCCTTCTGCTGCCCATCCCGATCATCTTCTTGACGTTCTTTGCTTTGGGCATCGGGCTGATTGTTTCTTCGATCGCCGTTTACTTTGCGGATGCCGCCGAGATGTACCAGATTGTTTTGACTGCCTGGATGTATTTGACGCCTATTATTTATCCTGAATCCATTTTAGACCAAAGGTATCTGGTGTGGATCATCCGCTTGAACCCGATGTATCACCTGGTCAAGTTGTTCCGGACGCCGGTTTACGATGGCGTCGTTCCCGGGTTGTCGCAGTTTTTGATTGCCGCAATAATCTCCCTGACCGTTTTGATCGCAGGTTGGCTTGTTTTTACAAAGAAGGCAGATGAGTTTGCATATCGCGTCTGAAGAAGCTCGCCTGGAAGCCCGCTCCCTGGAGGAGACAGCCGCGGGTCAAGATCAATCCGTTATTCGCCTGGAAAACGTTTCGGTGCGCTACAGGGTGCCCAGCGGGGGAATCGCCACCTTCAAGGAATTTATGATCCGGCGTTTGCAGGGAAAGGTGGAATACCATTCCGTGCTTGCCCTGGATAAGGTCAACTTAACGATCCAGCGCGGTGAAATATTCGGTCTTATCGGCAACAACGGTGCCGGCAAAAGTACCCTGCTGAAAGTCGTTGCCCGGGTCCTGAGGCCGACCGAAGGGCGGGTATGGGTGAGGGGCCGGGTTGCGCCCTTGCTGGAGTTTGGCGCCGGTTTCCATCCAGAGCTGACCGGCCGCGAGAATATCTTTCTGAACGGCACATTATTAGGCTATTCGCATAAGCAAATGGAGGCCCGCTTTGACCAGATCGTCGATTTTGCCGAATTGTGGGACTTCATCGATGCACCACTGCGCACGTACTCCTCGGGAATGTGGGCCCGCCTGGGCTTTGCCGTTGCCACCGACGTGCAGCCGGATATCCTGATCGTTGATGAAGTCCTGGCGGTTGGAGATGAAGGCTTCCAGCGCAAAGGGATGGCCCGCATCAAGGATTTTCAAGAGAAGGGCGTGACGATATTGTTTGTTTCTCATAACATGCAGGTGATCGAAGCCATGTGCCAACGCGTCGCCTGGTTGGATCACGGCACGCTTCAGACCCTCGGTCCGGCTGCTGGGACCATCAATCTATACCGCCAAAGTCAGAGTATCTGAACTTTCGTAGATGAAATTTTCGCCCACTTCGCTCCCGGATGTAGTTTTGATCGAACCGCAGATTTTCGGTGACCAGCGCGGTTTCTTCATGGAGGTCTATCAGGCCCGGCGCTTTGAGGAGGCCGGAATTCGCGCTGAGTTTGTCCAGGACAATCACTCTGGCTCCAGCCAGTGCACACTGCGCGGCCTGCACTATCAAATCCGCCAGCCCCAGGGTAAACTCGTTCGCGTTGTGGTTGGCGAAGTGTTCGATGTGGCGGTGGATTTACGGCGCACTTCGCCGACGTTTGGCAGGTGGGTTGGGAACTATCTTTCAACGCAAAATAAGGCCCAAATGTGGATTCCCGCGGGCTTTGCCCACGGTTTCTACGTTTTGAGCCCTTGGGCGGAAGTGCTCTATAAAGCGACGGATTTCTATGCGCCTGAGTGGGAGCGTACCCTGCTCTGGAATGATCCGGATGTCGGCATTGAATGGCCCTTAGTGAATGGCGAGCCGCCCGTCCTGTCGCAAAAAGATAAAATCGGCAGTTTGCTCGGAGAGGCCGAGGTTTATGAGTAGTGACCAGACCGTAAAATTCTATCTTCTGGA
>DATCIL010000478.1:0-3575 GCA_036507795.1 Anaerolineales bacterium
ATTTATTTGCTTCTATTTCGTCTCTCCAATCATCCACCGCGCGGCGTGTATAGCAATTGCCGGCGAATATATCAGGCTTGGTCACCTGTCTCATCCATCCTCAGGGGGATCAGACGATTACGATCCTCCTCACGCGGTGAACCTGGCAATGATTTCCTCGTTCTATTATATTCCTTCCAATCACAATAAACCTTTTTCCCGGCCTTAGCAATGGTAAAAGCGCGTAAATCTTATTAAGTAAAATCGCCAATTTTCAAGAAAATGGATCTGGGCTATAATGCGATTCCTTTTAAGAGCTTAAATCTCGATGCAAGATGAAAAAACTGGATCCACAGCCTGCCAATCGGCGGCCACCCGCGAGCTTAGCCGAACCACCTGAAACCCCTTTCGCTCGAATGCCAGGGAGATTTAGCATAACCAACGCTATTGAACTGGCCCTTGGGCTGGGTTTGTTGGCATTGGTCTGGGTGCTGGCCCGCCCGCTGGCGCTACTGACGCTGGGGATCTCCATCGCAGCAGCATTGGCTCCCATGGTCGCCTGGCTTGCGCGCCGCGTGCCGCGTTTGCTTGCGATCGTTTTGGTCTACCTGGTGGTTCTGTTGCTCTTAGTAGGGATTGGCTGGATCATCATCCCTCAACTGGTCAATCAGGCCCGGGAGATCAGTTTTCGTGCCCCGGCTTTGATTCGAGAGATGCAGGATTTGTTTGCGCAGGGTGACAGAATTTTCGGCGTATCCTTGATGGACACGTTGTTGCCCCAAGTCGGCCAGTTCAGCGCCCTGCTCATCTCGATGCCTGTAAGAATCATTTCCTCCCTCTTTGATATTCTTCTCGTGTTGTTCATTTCCGTCTACTTACTGATCGAAGCCCCCACCATCCGTCGCTTCCTGCTCTCCTTGTTTCCGGCCGGCTACCAGAAGCGTGTCGACGGGCTGGTTATGGATATCTCCCAGGCCATGGGCGGCTACGTGCGCGGCACTGTACTTACCTCCATCGCCGTCGGTTTCCTGACCTACCTGGGACTGTTGGTGATTGGCGTAGATTTCCCCCTGGTGTTCGGCCTTCTCGCCGGGCTGCTCGAAGTGATTCCTTATCTCGGGCCGCTTATCGCTGCGGTTCCCATTCTCATCGTGGCCCTGCTTGAATCCCCGGTCCAGGGTCTCGTCGCATTGATATTCCTTTTCGTTCTGCAGCAGTTTGAAAGCCTGGTCCTGAGACCGAATATCATGCACACCCAGACCGCGGTCTCGCCGCTGCTGGTGATCCTGGCGATCATCGCTGGAAGCACCCTTGGCGGGCTACTGGGCGTGATCGTAGCCATTCCCCTGGCTGCCGGCCTGCGCGTAGTGGTGAAGGAGGTTATTGCTCCTGCAGTGCGCCGGTACACGACCGCCAGCCTGGCCGATCCGGAGATGTCGCAGGAGCTCCTCTCAGAATAGCGGCCAGAGTATGGGCAAGAAGATCAATGTGACGATCAAGAGGGCGACGTTGAGCAGTCCCCCGACGCGCGTGTAATCGAAGAAACGATATCCCCCCGGCCCGAAAACCAGGACATTAGCCTGGTGCCCGACCGGGGTAAGAAAACTGGTTGAGGCTCCGATGACCACCGCCAGGACGAAACTCTGCGGATTAGCCCCCAGCTCCAGCGCTATGTCAATGGAAATCGGCACGATCAACACAGTGGCAGCCGCATTGGACATTGGCTCAGTAATTAATCCTGCCAATATGTAAATTCCGGCCAGCACAGCGATTGGACCTATCCCGCCCAGCAGATTTACAATCTGGTCTGCCAGAAAACGTGCTGTACCGGTTGTCTCCATCGCCAGTCCTAACGGCAGCATACCGGCGATTAAAAATACGCTGCGCCATTCAATGCTCTGGTATGCCTCGTCCATGGTCAGGCAGCCGGTCAATACCATCAAGACAGCGCCGATAAGCATGGCAGTGGAGATGTGAAAACCAAACAAGGTAACTAAAACCAGCACCAGCGCGATGGCGCCGATGGCGATGGGCGCTTTCTTTCGCCTGCGCAGCTCGACCATGACCGGTTCGAGAACCAGGAACTCATTGCCTTCCTGGAGATCCGCCAGGCGATGGCGCGGCCCTTGCAGGAGCAGCGCATCCCCGAATCGCAGGCGCACATCGGCAAGGCGCTGGGTGATTACTTCTCCGTGCCTCCGGATGGCGATAGCGGTAAAGCCGTGGCGGTCACGAAATCGCAGTGATCTCAAGCTGCTGCCAGCTATGTTCGAACGCGGGGCCAGAGTCGCTTCTACCATATGAACCTGATCGTCATCCAGTCTTTCCAATGGAAACTTATTCTTGGCCTCGTTCAACAATCCCAGTGCTTCCTGCGCTTCCAGGATATCCTCAATCTGCCCCTCAACGATCAAAAGGTCGTCAGATAACAAGCGCGTATCGCGATCCACTTTCGTGATAACTTGATCCTCACGCAGGACGGCGATCACGCTCAGGTCGTAATCTGCTCCCAGGCGGGACTCCAGCAGAGTATGCTCGATCAGCGGGCTGTCCGGCAGCACACGTACTTCGCTGATATATTCGCGCAACTGCGTGGCGGGCTGTTCCTGGATGGTCCCACGGGCAGGAAGCAAATGCCGCCCTAGCAGAATCATATACAGGATGCCGGTTCCAAATACGATGGCTCCCATGGGCGTAAAGTCGAAGAAACTGAAGGTGGGTAAACCGTAATCGGAAAGAATGGTGGTTGCGAGCACGTTGGGCGGCGTTCCGATAAGCGTCATGTTGCCCCCCATAAGTGAAGAGAAGGACAGCGGGATCAACAATCGGGATAGGGGGACTTTGGATTGACGGGAGATGGCTGCCACCGCCGGCAGAAGCACTGCGGTAGCGCCAATATTGTTCATAAACGCCGACATGATCCCGCAAGATAACATGATGACGAGGATCAGACGAGGTTCGCTCTTTCCGGACATGCGAATGATGAGCTGCCCGATGATGTCAGCGATCCCGGTTCTAAATAGCCCGCCGGAGACGATGTAAACCGCCCAAACGGTGACTACCGCGGGACTGGCAAACCCAGAAAACGCTTCCTGTGAGCTGATCAGGCCCGTGAGCGTTAATGTAAGCAAAACCAGCAGGGCAATTAGATCGACACGCAGCTTTTCCGTGGCGAAGAGAAAAACCGCTGAGGCGATGATGACTAATATCAGGGTAATTTGCGGCGTCATTGAACCTAGCCTCTCAGCATAAAACAGATATAGATTAAATGGATAACGCCGTGCGTGAAAAGTTTATTTTAAAGAAGTTACTCGTCAAAGATATAAGTCGGCTCCTCGTAATAACGCACGCTTTTATTCTTGAGCTTCTTCTGCAGCCACTCCTGCAACCGGTTATCCTTCTCCTCGAGAGATTTCTCCGCAGCCAACTCCTCCAGCGGGTAATTGACCCGCAGCGCCCGTGGGGAAATCGTGAAGCGAGTGCTGCCCGCTGGAAGCAACGTGCCTTTCCCTACCAGGTAGAGCACTTCCTCGATTCTAAAATTTGGCATGACAACCAGGCCTGTCAGGTTGGGGTAGAGATCATTGAGCTTCTCC
>DATCIL010000479.1:0-4418 GCA_036507795.1 Anaerolineales bacterium
ATTCAGACCATGGAGAATCCCTGGGAATAATCTGGCTGGGATAATAACTTCTCTTTCCTGTAAGGTCAACGTAACGTTCAATGACTGGTTTCGTCTTAGTTTTTAGGAAACTACATGGCACCAAAGCTGCCCGAGCCCTCTGACGCCGATCTGATCCGGCGCACGATGATGGGCGAGGCTGCCGCCTACGGCGCCTTATATGATCGCTATATCGATCAAATTTATCGTTATGTCTACGCGCGCGTTGCCAGCCGCGACGACGCTGAAGACATGACAGAGGAGGTGTTCCTAAAAACCTGGGAGTCGCTGGTCAACAGCCGTCCGACGATTACCAATTTTCAGGCCTGGCTTTACCGTACGGCCCACAACCTGGTCATAGACCATTACCGTACTCACAAAGCCACGCACTCTCTGGATCAGGTTCCTGCTCTGAACGATGATAAGCCGCTTCCCGAAAGAGCCGTTTTGGATCAACTGGATAACACCAGGTTGGTAAGAGCAATCCAGAATCTGGAGCCCAACTTGCAACAGGTAATTATCTGCCGGTTTATTAACGGATTGAGCCATGCGGAAACCGCCCAGGTTCTGGACACCAATGAGAACAATACGCGCATCATGCAATACCGCGCCCTGAAAAAACTGCGGAAATTCTTGGAAATGGATCTGGATTGATTATGAAGGACGACATTGCTCACATCATAGCCGAAAACCTGGACGCCATCGAGCACGGTCGGATCACGCTTGAAGAGGCCATCGCTCGATACCCCGAATATCGCGACGAGCTGCTCGAGTTGCTACCGTTGGCGCTGGCAATCCGGGACCTCCCTGCCGTCAGCCCACGCTCCAGCTTCCGCTACGCGGCGCGGGGCCGGATCTTGAGGGAGATTTCCGCGCGCCAGCAGCGGCCGCAGGGCGGGAGGCTGAAGCGCGTCTTCCAATTCACCTTCCCGCAGTTTCTACTCAGACCGGCGTTCTCGCTGGCAGTCATCCTGGTGCTGCTGGTCGCCACGCTGTCTGCCGGGACGGTGTATGCAGCCGGCGGGGCTCTGCCCGGCGATGCCCTCTATCCGGTAAAAACTGCCACAGAAGAGGTGCGCCTGACCCTGTCCGACGACCAGGCCGACGCTGCCCTATATCTTCAATTTGCCGATGAGCGCCTGGAAGAAATCAATCGCCTGGCTGCTCGAGGGCGTTACGAGGATCTTGCAATTGCTGCCCAGCGATTGGATTCGCAAATGGAAAGTGCGGCGAGTTTGTTAGATCTCTATGAGGCGGAAGCGTCCGACCAGTATGCCCAGATTGACCGTTTGTATGAGGAGTTGGAATTCACATACGTCCTTCTGGCGGCGCTGGAAGATAATCTTCCTGAACCCGCTCAGTATGGAATTAATCGCGCCATGCAAGCTTCCAGCAAAGGTCAGGCGAAGATCGCCGAGCTCTTCCCGAACAATTTCCCCCCAGGTCCTCCTGGAGGAGTTCCTCCGGGCCAGTCTGGCGATACGCCCGTAGGTCCGCCGGAGGGGAAGCCCGAAGGTCCACAGGGCGTCGGTCCGCAGAAGACTCCTGGTCCACCGGTTAATCCGGGCCAGGGGCAGGGTCAGGACAAAGATAAGGATAAAGATAAGCCTGAGAGCCCGGGCGGACCCTCCCAGGGTAATACACCGGGTCCTCCTGAGGGCGCCGGCCCGCCGGATGACAGAGGCAGACCTGAAGATACTTCTACAAATCCTTCCGGCAACCAGCCCGCCGGCGGTAAACCTTAAATTGGACGCTGTGCCTTTCCTAGCCCGCTCCTATCCGAGCGGGCTTTTTTATCTCCCAGTCATCCCTGTTTACCTCGAATTCTCCCGTTTACGTCACGCAGCAACACGCTTCACGAAAAATCGGTCATTTGTCCCTTGCAAATATCCCATTTTCTCGTTATTCTCTAGACATAAGATTATTCCAGACAAACATTCCTCAAACACTCAGGGAGGTAATTATGAAACGCTCACTCGCTTTGCTTCTGCTTTTAGGCTTGGTCGCCTGCGTCCAGGCTCAGCCAACTGCCCAAGACGCTGCCAATCCCTCGGATATTCAGGTTTCAACGGAAGAGCTCGTGGTCGTTGAGGCAGCTGGACCGGAAATCGCGGCAGCCGGGTCTGGAAGGGTGGAGATCATTGGCGGCAGTGAGGCCGAGCTGCGCGAGTTCGTGCAGCGCTGGTTCAGCAACGTATATCCGGGCGCGCCTGCCACGGATACAATGATCTATCTCGGCAGCCTGCCGCAGGACCCTCCGTTGGATCTGCCCATGCCCGAGGATGCCCGTATCATCGCGAGCATCACCGGTCACTACATAGACATGGAAGTCATTTTCGATACCAGCCTGACCTCTGAAGAAGTCAAGGACTTCTACCGGGATGCGCTGGCCGCGGCCGGCTGGGAGGCACCGCCCGAAGAGAGCCAGGGAGGCGGTTTCGTGCCCGCCGGCGGACAGGGTTTTTCACTATGCCTGGAAGATGAAGCCAGCCTGTATCTGACCGCTTTAGACCGGCCGGAAGCGCCGACCGACGTGCGGCTCAACCTGAACACGTCCACCGAAGGGTTCGAATGCGGCCGGCGCGGTCCGGAGTATTACGATCGTGGTGGAGAGTTAATCCCGAGCCTGGAAACCCCGGCTGGCGTAGAGATGCGCGGCGGCGGCATGAGCACCGGGGATAATGAAGCCGATGTCTCGGCGACGCTTAAGACCGAGATGGCCGCAACCGAACTTGCCGACAATTACTACCCGCAATTAGAAGCAGCCGGCTGGCAGATGCTGGACAACGCCAGCGCGGGCGGCGCGGCCTGGAGCACGTGGTCGATCGAAGATGATCGCGGCGATGTATGGGGCGGCACCTTCGTCATCATCGAGACGCCGCTTGCGGACGACGCGCGCTTCGCCCTGTTCCGGATTGCCATGGTGGATTCAGCAAAGTAGATTGGGCATTCCGAATTTAACGCAGAGTCGCAGAGACGCAAGGGCGCAGAGCCAAAATTATTATTTTTCTCCGCGGCTTTGCATCTCGGCGTCTCTGCGTTATTCGTTATTTTAATGAAAGAGAACATCATGGCCCAACTTATCGCTATCATTGGAATGGTCATTGCCCTGTTGGCCTCATTTGGCCTGGGAAGGTGGCTTGATATAGCCCAAAAGCAAGCCGCGGCCTCCTTTGAGTTTGCCCCCTTCTTCTGGGGAGCTTTGCTGACTAATCTCCTTATCGCCCTCATCTGGTTCGTTCTGACCTGGTGGGTAGTCTTCAAAGTCAAGGGCAGCCGGCTGGTTGCGGCAAGTTATATCCTGGCTTGGCTACTCACAATGCTCCTGCCGGTGGTTCAGTGGACTGCGCCGGAAGCTATCGGATCTTTATCACTGATGGAGATCACGAGCCCCTTGCGATTCAATCTTTCGCTGACCGGCCTGAATGCCCTGGTAAGATCCTACATCCTAATCCTTGGAATATATATCCTGGTTTCACCCAGACTGCGGCGATTTGAAGACAAGAGCGCGCATTCTGAGTATTGAGAAATGAAGAAATTTGTATTCTTGTTATTTTCTCTTGTTACAGCTGTTGCTTGTTCACCTGCGACGACGATCAATCCCGCGGAGACTGAAAATGCGGTGGAGCCCGCGGTATCTATCCCTCGGGTGACTTATCCACCTCAGCCTGATCCAGACTTTGCGCTCATTTTCGAGTACGGCGCTTGTTTTCGCAATCGGCTGGATACTTTTGACAATGCGTTTACCTATGACCAGGTAAAGCCGGCTATCACCATCCCCTTTACGCTGACTGAGGAGGAAATGATAACCATTTATGAGAAATTGATGGCAATCGATTATTTCAGTTATCCGGAAACTTTTTCGATTGATGTGTCCGATGCCGAAATGATTGGGGTTGTAGAGCCCTTTGACACCTATCTCTTTGTTGTCAGGAGTGGAAACACCATCAAGCGGGTACAGTGGGCAGATAGAATTGAATTTCCCACCAGCCCAAGGGCAGAGAGCCTTAGAAAGTTGGCGAGGTTGATCATTAAAACGATTGAAGATCGCTTCGAGTTTCAACAGCTACCCGAGCCCGAATTTGGCTGTATATGATGGATGCTTTAGGGAACTGGTGGATCAAAGATCATCCGGCCGGTGATGAAAGCCAATCTGAAAGAATGCCTAGATTTGCCGCCTTTTGCTTTTACTCAGTCATTTTCGTTATGGTCTGCTTAATGACCACAGGTTGTACCTCTGGAGAACCGGTTGTGATCACACCCGTGAGGTCCGATCCCGATCCACTGGATGACACCCGCTGGGCGCTGATTGCCTTTGAAGGCGATCAAATTGCGCCTATCATACCTGATGACGTTCATCCAGTTATTAATTTCGATGCAGGCGTACTGGATTTTGACGC
>DATCIL010000480.1:0-3714 GCA_036507795.1 Anaerolineales bacterium
TTGGTGGATCAGGTAAGAGAACCTCGATAACGAGGTTTTTGAGTTTCGAGCAAGAAATTTCTCCGCTGAACAGGAACCGCAAAGGCACGAAGAACGGCAAGATACGCGAAGGATAATGGCTGCTCGTAAGCAGCTAAAAAATCTTTGCGCAGCTTTGTGCTCGGGCGGTCTTTGCCCGCCTTGGCGGTTAGCCTGTTCCCGGGGATGAAAGGATACTTTTCATGGCTGATGATTTGAAGGTTTTCATTACTACTTCGGAAGCGTCTTGTGATGAGTGCGGCGAGGAGCTGGGTCGCAGTGCCTGGATAACGTTGGTCGAAAACAAAGGGGCAATGTGCCTAGCGTGCGCCGACCTGGATCACCTGGTCTTTCTGCCCTCAGGTGATGCAGCACTCACCCGGCGGGCGCGCAAGCACTCCACGCTGGCGGCAGCCGTTTTGAAGTGGAGCCGGGCGCGCAAGCGTTATGAACGGCAAGGACTGCTGGTTGAATCTCAAGCGCTCGACCAGGCCGAAGTTGAGTGCTTGAGCGACAGTGAGGCCAGGGCGCACCGAAGAGAGCGGGAAGCGGAACGAAGGGCCGAGATGGATCGCCAATATATGGAACGCTTTGCGGCGCGTGTGCGCGAACTTTTCCCCCGCTGCCCTCCTGAAAGAGAGGTGATCATCGCCGAACACGCTTGCCTTAAGTACAGCGGCCGCGTGGGGCGTTCGGCGGCGGCCAAGAGCCTGGACGAGACAGCGGTTCGCCTGGCAGTTATCGCCCATATACGACATAGCGAGACGGAGTATGACAGGTTCCTGGCCAGCGGCCATGATCGATACGCTGCCCGAGCAGAAGTGGAAGACGCAGTTTACCGGGTGCTGGAGCGGTGGGAAGCGGGGGAAGCTGGGGAGCCGGGGAGATAGGGAGTAGGGGAGCGGCAGAGGACAGCCTCGCTCGGGAGAAAAGGATGGAATGAGGAATTGCGAATGGTGAATTGCGGGTGGCGGGGTACGAATGGTACACGGATCTGAGGGATGAACACGGATTTATTGCGAAGGGTGGCTTCCCTGAAAAAAGGTCGGCTTTAACCGCCAAGGCGCGGAGAACGCCAAGGTCCGCGAAGGACAAATAAAAAGTTCTGAAATATGTTTAGCTGCTAAATTGACGCGGAAACCACCGGGTGGTAAAATCGAAATCGATAAAATTTGCGGTAGCGGGAGGGAAAAACAATGCTGCCTGAATCGATACCGGACGCGCAACTGGTCGACAGCCTACGCTTGCATTTTGGCTTCCCTGATTTTCGAACGGGACAGGTAGAGGCAATCCAAAACCTGCTGGACGGGCGCCATACCCTGGTGGTCATGCCCACCGGGGCGGGGAAATCGCTGATCTACCAGCTGGGCGCCCTGCACCGGCCCGGCCTGACACTGGTCATCTCGCCGTTGATCGCCTTGATGAAAGACCAGGTGGACAGCCTGAACCGCCACAAGATCCCGGCGACGTTTATCAACAGCGCAATTCCAGCCCATGAGCAGAGCAGGCGGCTGAAGGGGCTCTCCCTGGGGCAGTACCGCATCGTTTACGTCGCCCCAGAGCGGCTGCGGAGCGTTTCCTTTGGAGAGGCCCTTGACCATCAAAAGGTCAGCTTGCTGGCAGTGGATGAGGCCCACTGCATTTCTGAATGGGGGCACGATTTCCGCCCGGACTACCTCTACATCGCCGCCTGGCGCGCCAAACTGGGCAATCCCCTGACGATAGCGCTGACCGCCACAGCCACACCGCAGGTACAGGACGATATTTTGCGATTGCTGGGCCTGCCAGCCGCCTGCAAAATGGTCACGGGCTTCAACCGCCCAAACCTGACCTTTGGTGTGCGTTATTTTACGCTCTTGCCGAGGAAACTTGAAGCGCTGCGCGAATTGATCGCCAATCACAAAGAGGGTGCAACGATTGTCTACACTGGCACCCGGAATGACGCTGAGCAAGTGGCAGAGTTCCTGCGCCGGGTCCTCCGGGTAGCAGCCCAGCACTACCATGCCGGGCTGGAAAGCGAGGCGCGGGCAAACATCCAGGAGGATTTCATGTCCGGTAATCTGCGCGTTGTGGCAGCGACGAACGCCTTCGGACTGGGCATAGACCGGGCTGACGTGCGGCAGGTGATCCACTACAGTTTGCCCGGCTCGCTGGAAGCCTATTACCAGGAGGCCGGGCGCGCCGGCAGAGACGGCCTGCCGGCCAACGCCACCCTGCTTTACGCCCCACAGGATCGCGCCCTGCAAGAATGGTTCATTGAAAACAGCTTCACATCGGTCAACGAGCTGCGGGCGCTTTACGAAGCGCTGGATGTGCCGGATGGCGAAGAAATCTGGGTGACGGCTGAGAAGCTCTCTCGCCTGTCCGGCCTGCCGGAAGTGAAGGTGCGCGTTGGGTTGGACCAGCTGGAACGAAGCGGTGCGCTCAAGCGCTTGGGGAGCGCAGGCGTCCGCATGCTGCTGCGCCGCGGCGCGTGGGACGGGGAGGCAATTCAAGCGGTCAGCAACAAGGCGAGGGAACACAAGCATCACAAAGAAACCCAACTGGGAAGGATGATCGCCTATGCCGAGGCGAACACCTGTCGCCGCCAGATTCTGCTGGCGCATTTTGGCGACCGGGGTCCGGCAGACGCTCCGCAATGCTGTGATAACTGCCAATCAAATCAGACCTGTTCAAGCCCCAGCAGCGACGTTTCCAGATTGACCGAGCACCAAAAGGTAGCCCTAATTATTCTCGATTGTGTACACCGTCTGAAGACAAGGGTGGGGCGCGAGAAGCTGGCGCATATCCTGAAAGGTTCGAGCGCCAGCGATATCCGGAAATTTCACTACGATCAAAACCCATACTACGGCCGCCTGGCGGTCTTTTCGCAGAAAGAAATCAAAGGGCTGATCGAGCAGCTCATCCAGCAAGGCTACTTCAAAGTCGTTGGCGGCGAGTACCCGGTGATTTGCCTGACGCCGCGGGGTGAGTCAGGCTTACGGGCAAAGGCAGCCGTCCCGCTGCAACTGCCGCGCCCGATCTCGGCGGAAGCAGCGGAGCGTCAGAAAGCCGAACGCGAGGCTGGCGGGAGGGTGGATGGTTTTCACCGACAGATGCGTTCTTCCTCAGATCTTTCAACAGCCGAACAAATTCAGCGAATTGTACACCTAGGGGATTCGAAGGCTTCTGCAGCTGTGCCGGAGTTAATCAATTCACTGGAGGACTCCAATGGAAATGTGCGCAGGCTGGCAGCCTCGGCTTTGGGCAAGATTAAAGATCCGCGGTCAGTAGAGCCATTATTAAAGCTGCTTGGTAAAGAAAAGAAGCCGCAGGTACGCCAGTATGCAGTTAAGGCTTTAGGAAGCATCGGCGATCCCCGAGCACAGCATTTACTGGAAAAAATTGCCAGGGATGAGTGCGAACGTGAATATACACGGAAAGCCGCAATAATCGCCATTGGGCGATTGAGGACTACATCGAAGAAGGAGGCCAGTCAATAAAGCCCTGGAGCAAATGCAGTCCGACGTCGTCGGCGCTTTTGGCGCCGAGGGCTGTGTGCGCGGCCAATGACGGGCGCGATCCATTCTAAGGCATTATTCCGGTTTTATCCTGGTTCATCGGACAAGTGCGCCAGCAGGTAGCGAATTCGCAAAACCAGGTCGCCGGGCTTCAAGACAGTTATCGAAGGGTGTCCAGGTTGATAATGCCGGACAT
>DATCIL010000481.1:0-8676 GCA_036507795.1 Anaerolineales bacterium
TACGCGTAGTCCTGGCAGCCTTGCTGCTGGCAGCTTCGTGGGCGATCCTGCCAGCCTGCCGGCCGCGACTGATCGAACTGCCTTTTGAGACCATCGCTCAAAGTGAGGGTTTTAGTACCGGTCGAAGTCCAGCAGACCCTAACTTTCTTGTCATCACCGAACCTGAGCAAGTGGATTCACCCGGACTGGATGTACAGTTTCCTGCCGACCTGGCCGGGCAGCTCCGTGCCGTGGATTACCAAAAAAATTTCGTTGTCGCAGTGTTTCGGGGAACGCTGACCGGTACAAGTCCAGAACTGGATGTTGAGGTGCTCCGGGTCGTCCGCAATGGTGATGATGTGGTTGTGCAAGCTCGTTTCGGAGAACTCGAACCAGGAAAACTTATTCTTCCCGGATTTTCATCTCCCTATCACGTCGTGGCAGTTACAAGAGAAGGCCAGTGGTCTCGGGACATTCGCTTCGTCGTGGAAGTCGATGGAGAGGAGGTCGTAGAGCGCACTTATTTTATCCCTTGATGGCTTCAAGAATTATCACTTTTTCGGAAGAGAGGTTTTACGAATTACGAATTACGTCTAATCTTTACGCCTCACGTTTCACGCATCACGCTTCACGCTCAAATCTCAATAATCTTCTTCTGTATGGCGTACTTGATCAACTCTCCCCGGTCATGCAGGTCCAGTTTGCTCATCAGGTTGCCGCGGTGGGCCTGGACCGTCTTGATGGAAAGGCACAGGATGCCGGCGATTTCCTTATTCGTATAGCCCTCGGCAATCAATTGCAGGATTTCCCGCTCGCGCACCGTCAGGTTGGCGGAATCCTCCTCCGGCCGGACGTCCCCCCAGCGCAGGTAGTCTTCGATCACCAACCGGGTGATGGCGGAGGATAGCACCGCCTCGCCGCGGTAGACCGTTTTGATGGCCTGGATCAGCTCCCGCGCTGCCGCATCCTTCAGGATATAGCCCATCGCCCCGGCTGCCAGCACCTGGCGGATGTATTCCTCGTTATCGTGCATGCTCAGGATCAGCACCTGTGTTACAGGCGAATGGCGCTTAATTTGGCGGGTCGCCTCCACGCCGTTGAGCAGGGGCATGGCGATGTCCATGATGACCACGTCTGGCTGCAGCTCGCAGGCCATCTTCACCGCGCTGCGCCCGTCTTCCGCTTCACCGACCAAGACGATGCTGGGTTCATCTTCCAGCAGGGCGCCGATACCCTCGCGCAGGATGGTATGGTCGTCAGCCAGTAATACCTTGATGATTTCATTCTTCATAGCGTCCGTTTCCTGAAGCGGGTAGGGGTACGCTTACGCTCAGCCGCGTCCCTCTGCCCGGCGATGATTCTACCGTGACCCTGCCTCCCACCATCTCGGCGCGTTCCTGGATGCCCAATAAACCCAGGCGCTGCAGCCGGATGGCTCCTTCCTGAATCTGCTGCAGGTCAAAGCCTTTTCCATCGTCTTCCACTTGCAGGCAGATTTCACCGCCCGTGCGGCACAGGATGATCCTGGTTGAGTGCGCTTGCGCGTGGCGCAAGATATTGTTTACGGCCTCTTGAGCAATGCGGAAAAGGGTGGCGTTCAGCTGCGCGGGCAGCGCTGAAAGTTCATCCTCGGCCTGCACCTCCACCCTGACCCCGGCTTCCTCCAGGTTTGACCGCGCATACCAGCGAATGGCCGGCACCAGCCCGAGATCATCAAGCACAGTGGGGCGTAAACCGGCGATAATTTTTCGCAGTTCGGTGAGGGCGCCTGCCGCCAGCCGGTGGGCAGCGTTTAATTTAGCGTGCAGTTCGATCCATTCGGTGGGCATGCGGGTCTGCATCTGTTCCAGGTGGATGATAAGCATGGAGAGGGCCTGGCCGGTGTCGTCGTGCAGGCTGAGCGCCATGCGTTTGCGCTCCTCCTCCTGGGCGTTGATCGCCCGCTCAGATAGCGCCCGCAATTGCAGGTTGCGGTCTTCCAATTGCCGCACCAGCGAATCGATGGCGCTGGCTAGCTGGGCGATATCCGGGTCATTTTCCTTCAGAAATTGGGGGCTGATATCTGATTGGCCTGCCTGGACCTCTCGCACAAGTTGGCCCAGTTGGCGCAGCGGGCGCAGGGCGCTCTTGATGATCAAGAAATTGGTCAGCACACTCAGGCTGGTGCCAATGAAAAGGAAGAGCAGGATCAGCCCCAGATCGGCGGCTCGGTTGGCAAGCTGGCGGGTGATCAATGTGCCACCGACTGCCCCGATGGCAATGACAAGCGCATTTCCAATGGCAATCCGATAAATGATCGGAAGCCGGAGCAGTTTAGCCCGGATTTGAGCGATCGTCTCCACTTTAGACTAGAACTCTCCACCGGGCTCGCGCAGACGGAGGATGAGATGGGCAACGTCTCGCAGCTCCCCATCGGGCAGCATGAAGTAATCCTCCAACACGCACTGCTGCGTGAAACCCAGGTTCTTGAAGGCTTTAATCACCGGCGCCTGGTCGGTGACGATCTGAGCTTCGAGCAGATAGAGGTTGCGCCGCCTGGCAATTTCGATCAGGCCCTGGATCAGGCGTGTGCCTACCCCCCGGCGGCGAATCTCCTTGGCCAGGAAGATGCGCACCTCAGCACGGTGGCGCGCCGGGCCTTCTTTGAAATGCAGCGTGGCGTTTCCGACCAGGCGGTCGTTCATCACCGCCGCCATCGGAAATACCCGCTCATAATCGAGTTCGTCAATCCATTTGTTGACGAGATCATGGTCTTTGACGTTGTGGCGCAAGTAGCGCAGCTCCTCGGCGTTGATTGGCGAAAACAAGTCGATCAACCCTTGCCGGTCATCCGGGGTTAACGGCCGCAGCAGCACCCGGGCGCCGTCGGATAGCGTGAGGATTTGTCGGTAGATTAGTTCAGTTTTTGTGATCATCTTCAGACTCCTCTAAGCTAATCGGTAATCGGTTATCCGTAATCAGTTTTGAATTGTTCCTGATCGCTAATATTGACCGCAAAATATTCGGTGGAAGTTTCCTTTAATGTTCTATTTGACTGATTACAGAAGAGGTGTGATTTCGCCATCATGCCGGCGAGCAGGCGTCCAATTTTGGCGCATTTTTCTTTCAACTCCGTGGCTTGTTCAACATTTATATAACCGCAATCTGACGCGGTATCGATCCAATGCTGAGTTTCTTGCTGTTCCCCATCTGCATCCGTCAATTTACTGACAAAATGTTTTTCATAGAGGCGCTTTGCCCAAGCTTCTGCGATCTGGGCGCCGATAGCACGGGATGATCTTCTGATTTGGCTCGTTAGAGAGTAAGTTTCTTCCTTTGGAAACTTGATTGTAGCCTGGAAGATATCCTGAGCTAATTGTCTGGCCTGTTGGTAAGCCAGCAGATCGTGATAACTCGCTGCATAGGGTAGCTTGCTTTTTGTTTCCATAAGACTATCGTAAACTGATCACCGATTACAGATCACTGCTAACCGGGTACAGTCAACTGTTCCGTTGCATGCAAGTTCCTCGCTGCCACGAACGCCAGCCCGCGCTCCGTCAACGCCCACGCGGTCCGGTTAGTGGCATCGAACTTGTCCAGGAAGTTCCGGGTGAGATGCTCCCAGTCGCTGCTGGCGATGATTTCCTCCTTATCCCGGAAGTAGTCTAAGATGTCGGAGGGGCGCCGGCGGGTTTGTTCGATCTCCGGATCGCCGCCTTCGTGTTTGGCGGAAATATTGGCGACGTGACCGGCGATTTCGAGCAGCTCCTCCCGGCGATTGTAGGGCTGGCGGACGATGCTCTTCCACGTTTCTGTAATGTGGTGTTCAAAGCGCACGACGTCCTCCAAGCCGAAGTCCTTGCGGAATTGGGCGGTGATCTCCATCGTTTCGTTGTTGATCGAGTTGCTCCAGTTGAAGCCGATCAGCGGGGAGGTGCCGTCGTCGCGCGCAAATAGCTTCGCTCCGATCAGCGTCCACAGGGCGGCGTAGGGGTTGTCGTTGCCCATGAAGACAGAGATCTTAAATTCAATATCTACTCCCAGGCGATGGAGCAAATAACCCAGCAGCACGGTGCCCGGGTTCACATTGAGCACCTGGCGAACGCCGTAGTTGGTGTAGTAGTATAGGAATTCATCCAGCCATTTGAGCGCGTAGTGGTTGGGCTGTCCAACCCCGCCGAAGTAGCCGGTAATCGTCTCCGGACCGCCCAGGTGCACGTTGGCGCCGTCCGTGCCCTTGGTATCCAGCGTTTCAACGTAGCTGGCGCCGATGATCTGCATGGCGGCGGCGAAGGCGGGCAAATCGCCGTCAGCCTCCTGCTCTTTCATTTTGCGCACGCGGATAAAACGCCCGGGAACCAGCATCTCCCGCTCAATGGCCCGCTTGGCCGCGGCGATCACCCAGGGGAAATACTGGGCCGCGCTGATCTCCAGGGTGACGGCAAATTCATCGGGGAACTGCATCCCGCCGGCTTTTTCGCCCAAAACTTTCCGGCGGTATTCTGGGACCGTGATGAAGGCGCCCTCGTTTCGCCGTTCTTCGAGCCAGTACAGGTCTTCCAGGTACTCCGGCCTGACTTCCTCCACGCGCCCGAGAAGAGCTTTGAGATCCCGCGCTTGCTCTGCCTTGTGATTGATTTCATCCGGCGTGCCGTACCTGGCGACGACTTGGAGGAAGTCGTTGATCGCCCGCGTATCCGGGTTCAGCAGCGCCTCATTGATGTCTTCCAGACGCGCCGCAGGAATTTCTAACAGCTGGCGAAGATGTTCAAACATGGTGGCTCTCCTTAAATAAAGTTGCTTCCGATCCGATCAACGCGCCTCCCTCAGCGCGCTGATGAGGGAACCCCGCCGCAAAAATCAGTCCAGCATTCGAATCAACTCCTCATATTCTTCATCTTTAATGTGGAAGAAGTTCTCAGGCCCGGGGAACGACCGGTTTTGCACTTCTTGGACGTATTGCCTGACCCCGTTCTCGATGATCTCCCCGGCGTTGCCGAAGACCTTTGCCATGCGCGGTTTGAACTTGGGATAGAGACCGAACATATCGTGGTATATGAGCAGCTGCCCATGGGCATCGGGTCCGGAACCCAGGCTCATGATGATGCAGTTTTCGGCTCGTTCCGTGATAATCTGGCATACGCGGTCCGGGACCATTTCCAATAGAATGCAGAACGCACCGGCTTTTTCCAGGGCCTTGGCATCATCGATGATCTTCTTGGCCTGCGCGGCGCCCCTGCCTTGCACGCGGTAACCTCCCAGGGCGCTCACGCTCTGGGGGGTGAGGCCCAGGTGACCGATGATCGGGATGCCGGCATTGCCAATCCCCCTTATCCTGTCTGCCATCTCCGCCCCTCCCTCCAGTTTGACCGCATCGCAGGCGGCTTCCGCCATGAAACGCCCCGCGTTGCGAATGGCCAGCTCGGTGCTGGGTTGGTAGCTCATATAGGGCATATCCCCAACAACAAATGCGTTTGGCGTACCCCGGCGCACCGCCTGGGAATGCCGGATCATGTCTTCCATAGTTACGGGTAAGGTAGTATCATAGCCCAGCATGGTCATTCCCAAACTGTCGCCGACCAGGATCATATCGATTCCGGCCTGCTCCTGAAAATAGGCGGTTGGATAGTCGTAGCAGGTCAACCATGAGATCGGTTCGTTGTTGGCGACCTTGTTAAAGAGGGTAGTAATGGTTACCTTTTTTCGTTCGGTCATTCCTTCCTCCTGAAATAAACTGGTTTATGCATCTTCTCAAAAAAGGGGCGGAGAGGGCGTTCTCAAAAACGTGCGTAGTACGTTTTTGAGAACGCCACCCCCACCAGTTTAGAAGATACCTGGTTTATCTTATTTTAGGGGAAAAACTTCACAAAAGCAACTAAGTTAAGTGCGTAAAGCCATATGACAAAAATAACTTTGTGCCATAGAAAACATGACAACTTGCGCAGCCGAAAAGGACATGCGTCTCTTGATTTGTTGCGTGAATTATGCCACAATATCAGGTAGTCTCTTTGGGGCTTTTGCCCCTTGCTTAATAAGAGGAAAACATCTATTTTTGAAAGGAGCGCCACCCCATGTGTGCAGTTCGAGAATTTCCTGGATTGCGACCTTTTAGACCTACGCCACTCAAGCGTGAGTATCCTGTACCTACGGATATTGAAATTGCCCAGGCGGCTGAATTAAAGCCGGTTTCCACGTTGGCGGAGGAAGTCGGTCTGCTTCCAGAAGAGCTGGAGCTTTATGGTAATTACAAAGCCAAGGTAAGGCTGGAGGTTTTGGAGCGTCTCAAGGATGTCCCGGATGGAAAGTACATTGACGTAACCGCGATTACACCCACGCCGTTGGGGGAGGGTAAAAGCACGACCATGGTCGGCTTGAGCCAGGCGCTGGGCTCCCACTTGGGCAAGCGCGTGTTCACCTGCATCCGCCAACCCAGCCAGGGTCCTACCTTTGGCATCAAGGGCGGCGCAGCTGGCGGCGGATACAGCCAGGTTGTTCCCATGGAGGACTTCAATCTGCACCTGACCGGCGATATCCACGCTATCACCGCAGCCAACAACCTGCTGGCTGCCGCCATCGACGCGCGCATGTACCACGAATCTACGCAGACCGACGAGAAGCTATTCAACGCATTGTGCCCGGCGGATAAGGAAGGCCAGCGCCGGATCGCCCCTTCCATGCTGCGCCGGTTGAAGAGGCTTGGCATTGATAAAACCGACCCCAATGAGCTGACGGAAGAGGAGCGCAGCCGCTTCGTCCGCCTGGACATCGACCCGGATTCGATCACCTGGCGGCGGGTGGTCGATACCAACGACCGCTTCCTGCGTGAGATCACGATCGGCCAGGGCCCGGAAGAGAAGGGCAGGACTCGCAGAACCGGATTCGATATCACGGTAGCGAGTGAGATCATGGCTATTCTGGCGCTGACCACCGACCTGGCCGACATGCGCGAACGTTTCGGCCGGATCGTGATCGGCACCAACAAGGCTGGCGAGGCCATCACTGCCGAGGATCTGGGCGTGGCCGGAGCCATGACCGTCCTGATGAAAGACGCCATCAAGCCAACCCTGATGCAAACCCTGGAGGGCACGCCGGTATTCGTGCACGCTGGACCGTTCGCCAACATCGCCCACGGCAATAGCTCGATTGTCGCCGACCGCATCGCCCTGAAATTGGCGGATTACGTCGTCACGGAATCCGGCTTCGGCGCCGACATCGGCATGGAGAAGTTCTTCAACATCAAGTGCCGCTACTCGGGCTTGATCCCCAACGTGGTCGTGCTGGTCGCCACGGTGCGGGCGCTGAAGATGCACGGCGGCGGGCCAAAGGTGGTGGCGGGCAAGCCGCTGGCGCACGAGTACACCCAGGAGAACCTGGACTTGCTGAGGGCCGGGCTAGGCAACATGCAGCACCACATCAAGAACGCCCTGCGTTTCGGCATCCCGGTGGTGGTGGCGGTCAACTGGTTCAAGGATGACACGGCTGACGAAGTCGAACTGGTTCGCCAGGCAGCCCTGGAAGCGGGAGCTGAAGATGCAGTGGTTGCACGCCACTGGATGGAGGGCGGTGAGGGAGCCGTAGCGCTGGCTGAGGCGGTTGTCAAGGCGTCTGAGAAGCCCAGCAACTTCCAGTTCCTGTACCCATTGGATACCTCGATCAAGGAGAAGATCGAGATCATCTGCACCGAGATCTACGGCGCCGACGGCGTGGATTATTTGCCCGAAGCGGAGGCCAAGATTGCGTTGTACACCAGGCTGGGCTTCGACAAACTGCCGCTCAACATGGCCAAGACGCACCTGAGCCTGAGCCACGACCCGGCGTTAAAGGGTGTGCCAAATGGATTCCGGGTGCCGATCCGCGACATCCGCGCTTCGGTTGGGGCCGGCTTCCTTTACCCGTTGCTGGGCGAGATGCGCACGATGCCCGGCCTGCCCACCCGGCCAGTGTTCTACGATGTGGATATCGACCTGGAGACGGGGAGGGTGTTAGGGTTATTCTAGGACCGCGTCAATCCACCAGTCCATCTCTTCCCCGATTTTTTGGGAAAAGGGGAGGCGAAGGTTAAACATGGCGAGCGCTTTGCGCTCGCCATGTTGATTAATTCTTAATGTCCTCTTGATTTTTCCAGATACTCTCGCTTTTTGCGCGCCATTTCTTCTCGCGCGGCTGTGAGCACTTCGAGGATATCCATCTGATCAATGGCCTCATCAAAAAGAACTGTTCGAGGCCCTGGTTGAGCTACTTGATAACTCGAGCCATCTTTGTTCCGGGTCAAATATCCTGTATCGACCAACCCGCGCCGTAAGGTAATGCGGTCGATATTTTTTATTTGGCCGATATGCTTTACCCAGTATTCCAGTTTTTCGTTGAGTTCCTTCTCCGTAAAACAACCTGGCTGACCTAACGTTACAGCCGCACTCTTTAATAGAATGTGCTGATCCACATCGTTTTTCGGGAATCCCGATAAGCCGCTTCGTAAACAAAGATCGACCAAACGTTTCGTAAAAATATTCACTGGTAATCGGTTGGCTTTCGCTCATCGCTATGGCTCCTCTCACTTCCCGTAGTTGACTTTAGGACAGAACTAGAGGATGATTTCCGTCATCATCTCCGCGATCGCCCGGTAAACCGGCGAGTTTTCTTCCAGCTCCACTAATGGTCTTCCGCTGAAATCGAAGTCAGTGATCTCCGCATCTGCAGGGATCACGCCCAGCAAGGGGA
>DATCIL010000482.1:0-6952 GCA_036507795.1 Anaerolineales bacterium
CAACATACCACGCATAGGCTGGATTCGGATAACCGGGTTCAGATTGGGCGGTATTCATTTGTAGTTATTACAATTACATCTTACTAAAATAGAATTCGCTCTTGAGTTGTGAGTTTTATTGACAGTTTTCAAATTCGCTTCTTCGTTTAACGCCTGTTTCGTCCTGAAGGACGAGGCACTTTTGTTTATAAAATACATCCCTGTATTTTACCCTTCGGGCCGGCCTGCGGCCGTTCAAAATCCGTTCCGGACGATTTTGTCGCCAAGTGCCCAAAAGCATCTGGCGTGATAGCGCTCGGCCTTAATACTTCCCTGTATACGGCTACCCTGCGAGGCTGGCGCTTTCCGTGGCCGCGTCCACGAGCCCATCCAGTCCTCGTAGTCCGCTAAATCCGCTATCCTGCGGATTTGCCTTGAAATCGCTGCACCTCTAGGCGAGCTTGACACGCCAATGCAGACGGCCAATCCCTGGCCGGGAAGAGCTGCCGCTGTGTCAGATATGTTCCTTACCAACGAGCCATTATTTCTGATTGAATCTTAATTTCCACAATTGATTACGCAATCTTTCATTTCAGTCAATTTCCTCACCCTATCCGATCCTAATCTGCCTTAATCAGGTGGCGGCGATATGAAAGATGCGTTCAGCATTGCCATGGTAGATTTTCTCCCGGTCCGCTGCCGTAATGGGCGCGCTATCCATGAACCCGACCGCCGGGGCCGTCGGTTGATAAGGATAATCGATGGCCCACAGCACGTTTTCGGCGCCCAGCGCCTTAATGGAAAAATCCAGCGCCAGATGCGACTCCTGGCCGCTGGTCGTGATGACGAAATTGCGTTTGAAATATTCGCTGGGTTTGAGTTTCAGTTTCGGGGCACGGCCCTGCTGCTGGGCGCGCAGACTCATGAAGTCTATGCGCCAGAGCCAGAAATGCACAGCCTCGCCCATATGGCCGAGACAGATTTTTAGTTTGGGAAAGCGATCGAAGACACCGCCCAGGATCATGCGCACGGCGTGGGTACTGACCTCGACACCATAGGCCCATAATGCGGAGTCCATGCCATACTCACGCATGGGGCCGGCCAGGCCATCCGACGGCGCGCGTGGATGGATATACATACAACGGTCCAGGGCTTCCGCGGCTTCCAGTATGGGCCAGTACTTCGGATTGTCGAGATATTCATTATTGGTGTGTGAATTGATCATGAATCCGTTCATTTTGTAATTGTGGACTACACGTTGCATTTCCTGCGCCGCGCGTTTCGGCGCTTGCGGGGCAAAGCTCGCTAGGCCCGCGAATCGGGACGGGTGGCGTCCCATGACTTCAGCCAGACGATCGTTAGCCAGCGTAGCCAGCTCGCAGGCCGTATCCGCGTCAAACATCTGCACACCCGGTGCGGTAAGCGACAACAGATGCATGGCAACGTCGTTCTCATCCATCACCCGTAGCCGTTCCTGTTCAATATCCAGCAATGGTTCCAGAAACCCCATGCCATCGGCCGAGTTGTAGATATTGTTGACCAGTATCAGATCCAGACTGGTACCGGGGGTTCTGGCAACAACGCCTAACTCTTCAGCGACTTCCGGTATACTGAAGGCCTCTTCCGTCGCAATGCGACGTATCGGTAAACGATCAGACATAACTTCCTCCGCGGTATTCACTGCAAAAACTAATACAGGATTCTAGTGTGAAGTCCCGTGAATCACCTTCAATATTCTTCCCCCCACTCCCACTGGGAGAGGGTTGGGGTGAGGGCTAGTGCGCCTAGAATTGCACACCCCCTCACCCTCGCCCTCGGCTTTGGCTTCCTGCGTCGCTCTACCGACTACATCCATGTAGTCGTCTCCCCCGCAAACGCGGTGGAGAGGAAATCATTTTCTCAATACCCTTGCGGGAAATCACACTAGATATGTTCTTATGGTTTGTAAGCGATTCTACCCCTTTTCCGATACAGGTGTCGAATCAGACAATCAGGCGGTAACTGATACCGCCCAGCGAATATTCTGTATCATTCGTGACCTCCGTTGTCCGCTTTGATAAGATAGCGCGCCCTCGCGGAACGGTGCCCCGATTCATCTTGTCTGACCGGCTTTCTTCCCGTCCCGCCGCCACATACAACTATTAACCGGGGACTCCGTTAATCTCAATATCATGATTTTCAAACGACTACATCTATACCGGGATACCTTGCGGGAACTGGTCCGCCTGTCCGTGCCGATGATGATTTCGCAGGGGGCATTCGCGGCCATGATCTTTACCGACCGCTATTTCCTGTCCCAAATCGATCCAATCCAGATGGCCGCGGCCCTGGGCGGCGGCATTGCATCATACTTTTCCATCTCCCTGTTCATCGGCGTGCTCGCCTATGCGAATGCCCTGGTAGCCCAGTATTACGGCGCCGGCGAACTGGCGAAATGTCCGCGCGTGGTGACCCAGGGATTAGTCATGACGCTGTTGTGCATACCGGCACTGTTGCTTATCACTTATTGCGTCGGTGGCATCTTTGCCGCGATGGGCCACGACCCGCGGCTGGTGGAACTGGAAAAAACCTTCTTTTACCTGATGATGCTCGGCAGCGTTTTTAACCTGAGCAAATCCTGTCTGGCGTTTTATTTTTCCGGGATCGGCCGGACTAAAATCGTCATGGTCACCGATGTGATTGGCACCTGCTTGAACATCCCGCTCGCCTACCTGCTGATATTCGGCAAACTGGGGTTGCCGGCCCTGGGGATTGCCGGCGCTGCTTATGCGACGATTATCAGCAACTTCGTCGCCCTGTTACTCTATCTCATGTTTTATTTTCAACGCGAGCACCGGAACACCTTCCAGGTCATGCAATCGTTCAAGCTGGACCTGGGCATCATGCAACGCTATATCAAACTGGGTCTGCCCTCAGGTGTGGAGTTATTTCTCAACGTCGCCGCTTTTAATCTATTTCTGCTCATGTTCCAGTCCTACGGCATCGCCCAGGGTGCCGCGGCTACGATAGTCCTGAACTGGGACATACTTTCTTTCGTCCCGATGCTGGGATTGAATGTTGGAATTATCAGCCTGACCGGCAGATTCGTCGGCGCCCGGAACATGCACAAGGCGGATGAAGTGATTTTCTCGGGATTTCTGCTGGGACTGGGATATTCATCGATACTGGCATTAATCTTCCTGCTGTTGCGGGGACCGTTAGTGGATATATTCACGCCTCCCACCGGGGATTTCCAGGCGATCCGGGAACTGGGCACGTTCATGATGGTGGGGCTGGCGACTTATGCCATGGCGGACGCAACCATACTGATTACCGGCGGCGTGTTGCGGGGCGCCGGGGATACCCGCTGGCTGATGCTGGCATCCGTCACCCTGCACTGGATCATGTTGATTGCCCAGTATTTCATTATCCGGGTCTTTAATTATGGCCCGAAAGTGTCATGGGTGGCGTTTGTACTCCTGGTCCTCTCCATAGCGCTGGTTTACTATTTACGCCTACGGGGTAACGTATGGCGGGCTCCGGAGACCCTGGAACGGGTCATGCAGGAGCAGGGTTAACCCGCCGGTCCTTATTGCGCTGATACGACCGCAATCAAATAGATACTGCCCGCCGGTTTCGACCTGCTTTAGCAGCATTGGGATTTAAGCAAAATTCATTGATAATGTCGCTTATGCCGTCCATCCATTTTATTCCTGACGACAAGACTGTCACGGTTGAGGCACACGAGACTATTTTACAGTCCGCAATGCGTGCCGGCATCCCACTCACCCATGACTGCGGCGGTAAAGCCCGCTGCACCACCTGCCGCATACTGATCCTGGATGGCGCGATGGCGTATGTGTCGCCGCGTAACGAGAAGGAAGCGGTACTGGCCGGACAATTGGGTTTCGAACCGATTATCCGGCTGGCTTGCCAGACACTGGTAACGGGTGATATACGCATCCGGCGGCTGGTGCTGGATGATTCGGACATTTCCCTGACCAGGCTAGCCGGTCCCGGCAGCAGTACCGCCAGTGTCGGCAGTGAAAAATATCTGGCGATACTGTTCGCCGATATCCGTAACTTCACTCACTTTGCCGAGAAACAGCTACCGTACGATGTGATTCATTTCCTGAACCGCTATTTTTATCACATGCGCCAGGTGGTCGAGCGTAATAAAGGCTATATCAACAATTACATGGGCGATGGCCTGCTGGCATTGTTCGGGCTTGATGACCCCGCCAACGCCGCCGAACGTGCTGTACACGCCGGACTGGAGATGCTGCGGGAAATGGAGAACCTGCAACCCTATATCAAACAAACCTATGGCCAGAATTTACAGATGGGCGTTGGCATCCATTACGGGGACGTGGTCATCGGCAACCTGGGCAATGCGGCCAGTGAGAGAAGTATGGTGATCGGCGATGCCGTAAATGTTGCCAGCCGTATCGAATCCTGCAATAAGATCGCGAGCACACGGCTGCTGGTGTCGGCAGCCGTGTATGATCAGCTTGGCGACAGAGTTACAGTCGGCAAGAAATCGAACTTCACGCTCAAAGGCAAGGAAGATGAATTCCAGCTTTATGAAATCCTGTCATTAAGATAAAGAATATATCTACCCCTGGAGAATGCCATGTTGATTTTCAGACAACTGTTTGATCAACAATCTTTCACTTACACTTATCTGCTCGCTGATGACAGGTCGCGGGAAGCCGTTTTGATAGACCCGGTCTTTGAACAGATGAACCGCGACGTAGCCCTGCTCACGGAATTAAAACTCAAACCGGTCTGTGTCCTTGATACCCACTGTCATGCGGACCATGTCACCAGCGCCTGGCTGCTAAAGCAACAGACCGGCGCGCAGATAGCTATTTCAAGAAACGCCGGCGTGGCAAACGCCGATCGCTATCTTCAACACGGCGACCAGATCAAATTTGGCCGGCGTTTTCTGACCGTCCGCGAGACACCGGGCCATACCAATGGTTGTCTCACCTACGTGCTGGATGATGAAAGCAAGGCGTTCACCGGCGATTGTCTGCTCATCCGCGGCTGCGGCCGCACGGATTTCCAGCACGGCGAAGCGAGAAAAATGTATCAATCCATCCATAGCGAGATCTTCACCCTGCCGGACGAAACCCTGTTATATCCGGCGCATGACTACCGGGGCCTGACGGTCACCAGTGTGGGCGAGGAAAAGAACTACAACCCGCGCCTCGGCGGCAAGTTGAGTGCGACCGATTTCGATGGTTACATGCGCAATCTGAATCTGCCTCATCCCAGACAGATAGACATCGCCGTGCCCGCCAATCTCAAATCAGGCAGACCAGAGCAAGGACTGTTACCACAACAACGACAGCTATGGGCGCCGCTCAATTACACCTTCGCCGGATTCCTGGAAATCGAACCACAGGCGCTGGAAGAAAGACTGCAACAATTGCAGGTTATTGACGTCAGGGCGCCCGAGGAATACGACGGGCCGCTCGGCCATATACCAAATGCCACGCTGATATCGCTGGATCAACTGGGGGAACGAGCCCACGAAATTACCCGTGACAAACCGGTCGTTACCGTCTGCCGCGCAGGCGGCCGTTCGGCCCAGGCCACGGTGATCCTGCACAAGGCCGGCTTTACCGAAGTGGCCAATCTGGCAGGCGGGATGTTACGTTGGCGGGCGGAGGGACACCCGGTCATCGGCAACATGGATTAATTTCCTAAAATGTAGGGTGGGCTACCCTACGACCCGGATTTCATTTCATTGCTAGGGTGGACAACCCGTCGTTTGGGTTGCCCACGCGGTTCACCAATAATAACATCCGTTCGTCACATTCGTTTGTTAGGCGTGGGCACGGACAGCGTGTCCACACTACCTACTACTTCATATCATTCAGCCCGTGTAGATACCATCTCTCTCCTACCTCCACAAGCGGCATTTAGGTCGCCAATGGAGAATAAGCCTGTTGGTGTTTCAACACACCAAAACACATGTGCACCAGCTTGCGCATGACCGCGCCGAGCGCCGCCATTTTCGTTTTGCCTTTCCGGAGCAATCGTTGATACAGTTCACGCGCCTGTTTATTGCACCGCGTGGCCACCACCGCCGGCAGGTAGAGCTTGGCGCGGATCACACTACTGCCAGCCTTGGACATGCGCGGGCGTCGGTGCACGCTGCTGCCCGATTCATCCTCCACCGGCACGAGACCCAGATAGGCGGCCATCTGGGAAGCCCTTTGAAAATCCCGGCTGCGATAGGTCATCGTCAGGTAGCGGGACAGCACCGCGCCGACGCCAGGGATACTCTTTAGTAAAGCGGCGTCTTGCTTCAAGGTCGGATGACCGTCGATATGGTTATCGACCAGCTTTTCCAGCCGCTTTTTCTCAGCCGTCAGTGTTGCGAGCATGGCTTGGATCGAATCGATGACGACCGCGGAGGCCTGGCTGATAGTAGCTTTCTCCAGCCGGTTCGTCTCCCGCTGTGCATCCTTCTCCACCGCTTCCAGCCGCGCCAGCAGCGCCTTCAGCTCCCGGACCTCCGGCAACTCGGGTTGCCAGCGTTGCAGGCGTTGCGTGCAGCCATAATGGGCGATGACATAACTGTCCCGCTGGTCATTCTTGGTGTGCTGACCCAGGGCCTGGGCATAATTGCGAATGCGGGCCGGGTTCACCACCGCTACCGGGGCGCCGGCGGCTACCAGCGCCGCGGCCAGCGCCTCGTGATACACGCCGGTCGCTTCCATCACAAACCAGATCTCCACGACCGGGCAGCCCACGGTCTTCTCCGCCCAGGTTAGCAGCGCTTGATACCCGCTGGGCTTATTGGGGACTACCTTGCTTTTGGCCTTGCCCGTGGCCAGTTCCCGCAACCACAGACAATCCAGTTTATCTTTGCTGACATCAATACCAATTACGTTCATAGTTCTCTCCGCTTGCCTTGTACATGCAGCCTCACTTCCAACAGGAAGGGACTTGGATACCATACAGTCTGTTTGAGAAAATG
>DATCIL010000483.1:0-1783 GCA_036507795.1 Anaerolineales bacterium
AGCTCAGCCTCCTTGGTAGCAAGCGTATCATATGTTTCCCAGGCCCGGTCGCGGGCGCGGGTCAGCTCCTGCTCGCGATCCAACTCATGCGCAAGGCCGGCCTCAAAGCGGCTGATGTTCCCCTCCAACTCCTGGATCTTCTGTTCCATAAGGGTAGCTGCCAGATCCAGCCCCGCCACTCCTTCCAGACCTTGCATCTGCATAAAGGACTGCAGGCTGGCCTGGGCCGGATCGTTATCGGCGGGATTATCCCCGGCCGAACCACGGCCAGTAGATTCATCGCTCACGCTCAATAAGCGGGCTGAGAGCGCCTCAATGCGGCTGGCCAGCTCGGCCTGGCGCTCTTCCAGCGCGGCAATCAGGCTATCTAAATCGGCGACCATCTCCTGCGGGCTCAGGTCCGCCGGCACCGTCTGAACAATCATATTTTGCGCGCCTTCTCCGCCGGCGAAGACCTGCGACTTGAGCAGCATGAGCGCCAGGGCGTTGCTGGCAGCCGCGCCGGGACCGCCGTTGCGAACCTGGTCGCGCATATTGCGGGCGTCGAGCAGCTGCCGGTCCACCTTGCGGGTATCGCTGTAGACCTCAGAAAGCTGCACGGCGAGACCGCCAACCTGCTGGTTGAAGACAGCCAGCTGCGAGATCATCGTATTCGAGATGACTGTGCCGACCGCCAGGGTACGCGTCTCGGTAATGGCGCTGATCAAGCTGATATTTTCGTCGATCAGGCGTTCATATTGGGCGGCGCGGTTTTCCTCCAGGATGGATTCCAGTTCCGCTTGAGACTGGGCATATTCGGCCCTGGCATCATCCAGTTGTTCCACTACCGACTCATAAACCCCTTGGGCTCCGCTATCCGAGTAAATAGCGTTGATCCGATCTACATAGGCTTGGGCCCAGGTGTTGGCAATATCGGCAGCCAAGACCGGATCGGCGCTGGTCACGAGAATTTCAAGGGTATCACTGTTGTCGGCAACCTCTCCTTGCACCATGCTCAGCAGCGATACAACATCGCGCGAATCCGCGGGAATACGCTCGCCAAGCTCTTCCAGAACCACCTCAGCAATTGCGGGATTTTTGACTAACAGTACATAGGATTGCAACCTGGCTTTTGGATCCACGAAGCGGATGCTGGTTGGATTTTCGTCTTCAGAAAGGGTCGTGATGGCAGTTTCAAAGGAAACGGAGGAGGCGAGCTTGGTTGAGACCACCAACGCACGTGCCTGGTAAGTTTTTGGCTGCCTTAAAGTGACGAAGGCAGCTGCCACAGCGCAGACCAAAACAGCGCCAAGAATTAGCTGCCACTGGCGAAAGAGAACCTCAACGTAGCGGCCCAAATCGATATATAGGGCGTCTGAATCTTGCATAGAAACTCCGAGCCTAAAAGTATGTTTATCCTTAAAACTTGTGTTGCACTAAACGGCAATTATGGTACGATCACCGAGCAAAATTTCCGCACAGGCCTGGGCGACCTGTTCAACCTGATCAGCACCCAGGGCAGGATGCATGGGAAGAGACAACAGGCTGGAGGCAGATTTTTCTGTGTTCGGGAAGCTGCCTTCCTTGAAGCCTAAATGCTGATAAGCCTTTTGAAGATGGAGTGGGATGGGGTAGTGCAGGCCAACGCCGACACCACGCGCTGAAAGCTCTTTTCGAAGACGCTCACGGTCCGTCGCCCGAACCACATAAAGATGGTAAACATGCTCAGCGTAATCCGGCTCGACAGGAAGCTCCAGCGGGAGTCCCGAAAGAACTTCCTGATAATGGGCGGCTACCTGGCGCC
>DATCIL010000484.1:0-4785 GCA_036507795.1 Anaerolineales bacterium
CAAGATCGGTTTCGCCCCGGCAATCACCGGCCCAGGATCGAGCCTGGGAGCGCCCGAACATGCTACCGGGCAATTGATCGCCGAACAGCTCAACGAACAGGGGGGTATCGTCGGCCCGGATGATGTGCGCCACCCGGTCGAAATTGTGATCTATGACACTGAAACCAACCCTGATGTCGCCGTAAGCGTTGTGCGCCGCATGATCGAGGAGGACAACGTCCAGGTGGTTGTGGCCGGCACGACAACCGGCATCAGCATGGCGATCGTGCCGATCGTGACCGAGGCCGAGGTTCCGTACATTTCCATGGCTTCATCTGCCGCCATTGTCATGGATCCGGATACGGGAGAGACGCGCACGTGGGCTTTTAAAACCGCCCAGGATAACTTTGCCTCGGCGCAATGGCAGGCCCAATACCTCACCGATTTGGGCCTGACCCAGGTCTGTCACCTCTCCGAGAACAGCGGCTATGGTGCGGACACACTGGCCCAGGCGGAAAATGCCTTTGGAGAAGCGGGCATCGAGATTGTGTATTCAGACTCGTTTGAGCGTGAAGGGACCGAGTTCCCCCAGGTGATCAACGTTCAGACCAGCGGCTGCCAGGCCGTGGTTGTCGGTGCGATCCCGCCGGCCTCCTCTAATATCTCGATTGCTCTTCGAGATGCCCTTCCGGACATCCCCATTGTCCACGGTCATGGAACGTGCAACCAGGAGCACATCGACCTGATGGGCGAGGCGGTGGCGGAGGGGATGGTGAGCCCATGCGGCAAGGTAATGGTGAGCGAGACGCTACCAGATGATGATCCTCAGAAGGATGTCCTGCTGCAGTATGTGGCCGATTACACAGAATTCACTGGAGAACCTGTTAACACATTCGGCGGTCACGGGTGGGATGCGCTCATGTTGGCTGTTAATGCCCTGGGATCCCTGACGGGCGACTTGAGTCTGGACGAGCAGCGAGCTGCCGTGCGCGATTATCTGGAAAACGAGGTTACTGACTGGCCGGGAATCAGCGGTGTTTACAACCTCTCGCCAGACGATCACTTCAGCCTGGGCTTCGACAGTCTTACCTTCGTGAAAGTCGAGGGAGGGAAATGGGTGTTCTATCCGCCAGATCAATGGGAGTAAACCAAGCTTATTAAAAACCGGGGGGCCGGAGAATATCCGGCCCCCAAACCTGGAAGGCGGCAACCATGAATCGAACCCGATCTGACAATTTGCTGCGAACAGCCCGTTTCGTCGCTGTCTTATTGCTGTTTGCTATCCCGGTTGTTTACCTGGGCATTCAGAGGAACTACGGCGTTCTCCAGTTCGCGCAGTTGGCCCTGGATGGGCTGCGCGGTGGCGCTATCTACGCCTTGATTGCCATGGGATTTGTCATGGTCTTTAACGTCACGGGCATCATCAACTTCGCTCAGGGCGCCTTTGTCATGCTGGGCGGTATGCTAACGGTCACTTTCTATCAAATGGAGAGTTCATTGCCTGACCGGCTTCACCTGATCGCCAGCGCAGTATTGGCAGTTATCATTACTGCTCTCATCGGGCTGCTCATCGAGCGGCTGACGATCTATCCTGCACGCAAGTCGTCTACACTCACGCTGATCATTATCACGGTAGGTGTCTATATCGCAATGCAAGGGCTGGGATTACTTGTCTGGGGGGCAAAGGCCTATGTTTTTCCTGCGTTCACAACGCTGGCGATGACCGACCATGTTTTCCGCTGGTTTGGTCTTGTCATCAAAGCCCAGAGTTTTTGGATTTGGGGCTCCATGATTCTGGTGCTGGTTCTATTGGCCTATTTTTTTGAGCGAACGCTGCTGGGTAAGGCGATGCGGGCCTGCTCGGTAAACCGGCACGGCGCAAGGCTGGTGGGCATCGGAGCGGAAAGGATGTCTCTGCTGGCCTTCGGCATGGCAGCCGCGGTAGGGGCGATCGGAGGTATCGTCGTATCGCCCATTTTGCGACCTTCTTACGACATGGGGCTATCACTGGGTTTGAAAGGTTTTGTAGCCGCGATCCTCGGAGGCTTAGTCAGCACACCCGGCGCCGTTCTGGGAGGGCTTTTGCTCGGCTTTCTCGAGAACGTGGCTGCCGGTGTGACCAAAGCGGGTATGAAAGATATTTATGCATTTATCCTTTTAATATTAACTTTGCTCTTCCGTCCGCAGGGGCTGCTAGGGGTTGGCAAAACGGCGGTTGAGTCCAGCAGTGAGGATCAGGGATGAAAGCCCCGGATCAGAACGAATCCAAACAAAACCTGATCGGTTGGATTGTGCTGGCTGCTCTTGTAGGATTGTTAGGTTGGATTGGCATTACCCGCCCATTCGGCCTGGAGGTGGCCGATCTAACCGCAGGCATGGTAACTTTGGATACCTTGATTCGGATCGGTATTCTGACCATCCTGTTGGTCGGACTAAACCTTTTGATGGGTTATGCGGGCCAGGTTTCTTTGGGACATGCGGCGTTCTATGGGGTTGGTGCATACATGAGTGCTATCTTAACCACCCGGGCGGGAAATTTGCTCGGAATTTCCGGCAGCGTGGTGGGAAGCTGGTGGTGGCCCTGGCTGGTAATCGTGGTAGGAATGGTTTTTTCCGGAAGCCTGGCTTACCTGATCGGGCGCCCCATCCTGCGATTAAAGGGACATTATCTGGCGATGGCCACCCTTGGTTTGGGCATCATGTTCTTTATCCTCTTTCGGGAAAACCTGGGCTTCCAGGGGCAGCATATCACCGGCGCGTTCGACGGGATTCCTGGCATTCCCCGGCTGCGAATCGCAGGCTTTGAAATCTGGCCAATCTCGCGTTATTACATCTTTGTCTGGCTGCTGGCGATGCTGGTAATAGCCTTTGGGCTAAACTTGATTAATTCGCGCACCGGACGCGCGCTGCGGGCTATTCATGGCAGTGAAGTGGCTGCCCGGGCGATGGGGGTGGATGTGGCCACGTACAAGGCGCGGATTTTTGCGATCAGCGCAATATTGGCCAGCCTGGCTGGCAGCCTGTACGCTCATTTCCAGGCATCCGTTTCCCCTATTCCTTTCAGTTTCGTGGCTTCCCTGGAATTGGTAGTTATGTCCGCAGTTGGCGGACTATCCAGTATCTGGGGCGCGCCTTTTGGCGTTGCATTCATATTGATAATCAGAGAGATTCTGCGCAGCCGTTTGCGCCAGGTTTTGCAGGGCGCCAGTGGAGAGCACGAAATTATCTTCTATGGTTTAGTATTAATTTTGATTATGATTTTCATGCCTGAGGGGATAACCGTCGGCGTACTGAACCGGTGGCGCAGCTGGCGTTCAAGAGAGAGAGAAGACGCCGCGCTTACGGCAAGTTCAGGGGCGGGAGGAGATTGATCGGCGATGGCGCAACCGGTAACCTCAGACTTATTATCCATCCTTGAATTGCAGAAGTGGTTTGGCGGGCTGATGGCTCTTAATCACGTTTCCTTTGACGTGCATCCGGGTGAAATTGTCGCCCTGATAGGCCCAAATGGCGCCGGGAAGACCACGTTGTTCAACCTGGTGACCGGTTTTTATGAGCCTGATGGCGGCGAACTTTATTTCAAAGAGGAAAGTCTGAATGGGCTCCCGCCGAACGGGATTGCACGGAAGGGTATTGTGCGCACCTTCCAAAACCTGCAAATATTCAACAATATGAGCGTATTGGAAAACGTCATGGTTGGGCTGCATCTGCGTGGACACAGTGGCGTGCTCGCGGCAGCATTGCGTCTGCCTTCTGCCCTGCGCGAAGAGAAATTCATCCGCGAAAAAGCCCTCGAATATCTGCAGTTGGTGGGTCTGGCGGGTCGAGCGCATGATCCGGCAGACAGCCTGCCCTTTGGGCAGCAGCGCTTACTCGAGATCGCCCGCGCCCTGGCAGCAGAGCCTACCCTGCTCTTGCTGGACGAGCCGGCCGCAGGTTTGACTCAAAGTGAAACTCTCAACCTCGACGAGCTGATCACCGGGCTGCGCGAGGATGGTTTAACCATCTTGTTGGTGGAGCACGATATGGAGCTGGTGATGAGCATTGCCGACCGCGTGATTGTGCTGCATTACGGCATGAAAATCGCGGAGGGTACTCCCGATGAGGTGCAGTCCAATCCTGAGGTAATCAACGCCTACCTGGGCGCCGATTGGCAGCAGGACGACTGGCGCAGCTGGCTGCCCAAACCCTCGCAGCTGGACACGGAGGTCGCCGATGCTTGAAGTGAGGGAGATTTCTACGTTTTACGGGCATATCCAGGCCCTCAGGGAAGTCTCGCTTGAAGTCCGCCACGGCGAAATGGTGGCTCTGATTGGGGCAAATGGCGCTGGCAAATCAACGCTGCTCAATAGCATCTCGGGGGTGATCCATCCGCGGCGAGGGCAGATCGTGTTTGAGGGTTCGGACATAACAAATCTGCCGGTCGAAGAGATTGTCGCCTTGGGAATCAGCCAGGTGCCGGAGCGGCGCCAGGTGTTCAGCACGTTGACGGTGCCCGATAACCTCCTGTTAGGCGCCTATTTGCGCCTGCGCCGCGGGGAGCGCAAGGCAGTCCAGGAAGACCGGGAGCACGTCTACAGTTTGTTCCCAGTTCTTCGGGAACGAGAGCAGCAGCTCGCGGGCACCTTATCAGGCGGTGAGCAGCAAATGCTGGCGATCGGCCGTGGTTTGATGGCGCGGCCTAAAGTTTTGTTGCTCGACGAGCCTTCTCTAGGTCTGGCGCCGCTGCTGGTGAAAGAAATTTTCCAGGTGCTCAGTGGTCTGCGGGCGGAAGGGACGACCATCCTGTTGGTCGAGCAGAATGCT
>DATCIL010000485.1:0-1537 GCA_036507795.1 Anaerolineales bacterium
TTGGAAGAATGGCAGGGCCTCGTCGTCATCCGGATAGTTGCCCTGCAGGCTTGAGGTGATCCACGCCCCCTTGAGCCCGTCCTCTTTGACCGCGCGCTCAAACTCGCGGAGGAATGCATCGCCGCCATAGGGCACCGTCGCGGCAAATCCGTAAATTGACTCGTACTTCTCCTGCTGCGTAGCGATATAGCGGTTATGCCTCATGACCCTTTCGAGCTGCTGGCTACGATCCATGTCGCGAAGATTGTGCAGCGGGTTGCTGATGACTGTAATGTCGACGCCGCCGATCTTCTGCGCCTCGAGCGCATTCTCGATGGTGGTTGGAACCCGGCCCTGCTTCGGCGCGCGAACGTTCATGTGAAAGTGCGCTGCTGTGAAACTATTTTGGTCTTCGGGCGGCAGAACGTGGGTGTGAAAGTCGATGATCATATTCGCTTCACCTTTCCTCTTTGTGATATCTTGACAACAGCGCGTCGCTGCCAATCTAAGGAAAAGACATCCTTTTAATCTAACAGGGACGAAGGTTAGCCGATAACAGACTCTTCTAAAAAGATTTGCGTGGCTATTTCCCGAGCATTTTTCTCATTTGCTGGACTGCCTCCGCCGGTTGGTCAATAACCTCTTTCGCCAGGGCCTCAAGCTCCTCCCCAGGAACAGCATCAATCTCCATTCTCTTCTTCTGGGCGTCTTCAATGACCGGTGGTTCGTTCAGGGTCTTCGTAAAGGCTTCACGTAATATCTTCACAAGATCCGCAGGTGTGTTTGGCGGCAGAACGTACGGCCGACCGAAATCTCCGGCAGCGAGCACTAGCGTTGCAAGGCGTCTACCGGTTTCTGGAGTTTTGTATCGGTCCATCAGTTCGTAAATGGTTGGAACGTCGGGAAGCCTGGAATCCCGTTTTTTCCCGGTTTGGGCCATTACCCGAACAAATCCCTTCTTGCGCCAGGAAGTAAAAGGTTCGCGGGCAAAATAGGCGCTGATGCTAAAGGCGCGGCATATGACCTCGCCCCTTTCCACGGCTAAATCGATATCTCCACCGGACACGTATCCTGCAACGATATTAAATTTCGTCCCGATTACTTGCTCGAAGAGTTTAGGCAAATAATAAGCGGTGGACGTGCTCCCCGTAGCGCCACACTTCGGCGGCTCCGCGGAGTTGCGCACGTCGTCCATGCTCTTGTAAGGAGTATCGGCGCGCATGTAAAAAAGCTGGTTCAAAGGCGCAGGAGCGCCAATCCAGTTAAATTTGGACCAATCAAATTTAACCTCTTTCCGGCCAATAAGCTGGTCGAAGTAGAGCGCCGGGTAGATTGCGCCGACGGTCAATCCATCAGCCTTGGACACGTTGTAAACATAGTTTGCTGCAATTAGGGAGGCCGCGCCGGGCATATTCTGCGCAATGATGTTAGGATTACCGGGAATATTCTTGGTCATATGGTGGCCAACAAGACGAGCATACAGGTCGTAGGCGTCCCCTGCCTTGTTGCCCACTATAATGGTTATGGTCTTACCCTGATAAAAAGGAGTCTGCGCCCC
>DATCIL010000486.1:0-9436 GCA_036507795.1 Anaerolineales bacterium
CGCTCAGCCGCCGTCCCCCAACTGCTCAGCCGCCGTCCCCGGCGGCGTTCTTCTGGACCGCGAGGCCTGCAGAAAGCCATTTGGCACTGAGAATTAGCTTGGTTTATCGGCAGGCTGGACGCCGAGATCCTCGTGAGTGACCTGTCTGCCCAGGAAATTTTCAAAAGTCAGATCTCTGAACGGCAGGTCATGACGCTTGCGCAGGTTTTCAAACAGGGCTGTGTAGCTGTCGGAGATGCGCGCTTCCCAATTCAGGCCCAGCTTCTCGGCAACGGCCCGGATTTTACCGGCATCATTCCCCTCGATTTCAATAAAATTTCCATAGGGGAGCTCATCCACAGAAACTTCGGCCCCATTTACCTCATAGGCGGCGCGATATTTTTCGTAAATAAAAAACACCTGGAATCCCAGAGATTCAAACAGCTCACGAGCGGCATCGAAATTGTCCACGCTAAATTCAATTTCACGGCGCGAGCGCACCCCCTCCACAAACTCGCTGGGACCCTTGTAAGTCACCCGGTCAACCTCGTAATGGCGCAGACGCAAGGCTTGATATGACCGGCTCAGGTCGCGCTCAGGAGTATCAAAACGCAGGTTGGTCTCCAGCTTTCGGGCATGGGTGAGACGCCCTCCCAAGGATTCCAGCTTCCGGACAACCGAATCTAGACTGGTTACGTAAAGTTTTATCTCAAGCTCTTGACCGTTTTGGGCCACGCTATGCTCCTGTCATCAAGCTGACTTACATACAGCCTTGCGAAGGTTGGTCTTCCACTGCCTCGAACGGAAACCTTCGCAAGGCTTTTCAAAGGACGCTGAGCAAGGTTTCTTTCTGCTCGACGCTGTCGCCGGGCTTAACTCGAACCCGAGAGACCGTTCCATCCCGCGGCGATTTAAGTTCATTTTGCATCTTCATGGATTCGAGGATAACCAGCACATCCCCCTTTTTAATCTGGTGCCCCTCCTCAACCGGGAGCGCCACCACCAGACCCGGCATCGGCGATTTTAGATGATATTCTCCGGCCGCGATCGGGCCACCGCCCATCGAGGCGCGCAAGCGCCGTTCTCGCTCATCCTCGACCTGCAGCTCGTACAGGTTGCCGCGCAACAGCACCTGCCATCCCTCATCGCTCGGGTATACGTGCGCCTCGAAAGATCTATCGTTTACCAGCAAGGAATGTACGGGCTGCCCACTGAGCGATTCGAAGTCCACCTCATAATTAACTCCGTCCACCACGACGTGGCGCTCATCCACGATCTCAATGATATATTCACGATCACCAATTGTTGCAACGTATTTCATAAGCAAGCTTTTTTAGCTAGAATTGAGCGATTAACGATGGATACGTTCCCAGCGTCCGACCCACTTCCAGTTGCTGGTATCGCGCTCGCCCCGTTGAATAATGTGGGCAGCGCGCTCGGTCTGTTGGTGGGCTACCAGCGCAGCCAGGATGGCCGCGATCTCAGAAAGGTCCTCTTTGCCCTCCTCAGCAGCATCCATTGAAAAACGTTCTTCCACGAAACGGGTGTCATACTGGCCACCCATAAAGCGGTGGGAATCCATCAAGTGCTGGTGGAAGGGAATGTTGGTGCGCACTCCAACGATCTTATACTCCTCCAACGCCCGGCGCATGCGCAGGATGGCTTCTCCCCGGGTCTCGCCGTGCACGATTAATTTAGAGATCAGGGAGTCATAATAAGGAGAGATCTCAAACCCTGGATACACCCCAGTATCCACTCGGACGCCGGGTCCGGTGGGAATGATCATATGGCTGATCTGCCCGGTGGAGGGCAGAAAGTTGTTATAGGCGTCCTCGGCGTTGATGCGGCACTCAATCGCCCAGCCATTCAAGTTGATGTCTTCCTGGGTATGGCGCATCTGGCGACCGCGGGCAATGCGGATTTGCTCTTTGACGATATCCACCCCGGTCACCATCTCCGTTACCGGGTGCTCCACCTGTAAACGCGTGTTCATCTCCAGGAAGAAGAAATTCTTATCCTTATCCACCAGAAACTCAATTGTCCCAGCATTGAGGTAATCCACTGCCTGGGCCGCCCGTACAGCCACTTCCCCCATGCGCTGGCGCAGCTCCTCGTCATCTCCAACAAAAGGCGAAGGCGATTCTTCGAGAAGTTTCTGGTGGCGGCGCTGCATCGAGCACTCACGCTCGCCGAGATGAATGACATTGCCGTGGTTATCCGCCAGAATCTGTATCTCGATATGCCGGGCACCTTCAACCAGCTTCTCCAGGTAAACATTGCCATCTCCGAAAGAGGCCTCGGCCTCGCGGCGGGCGGAGTGCAACAGGGAGGGCATCTCCTTCAGATTTCGGACTTCACGCATGCCTTTGCCGCCGCCTCCGGCGGTAGCTTTAATGAGCAGTGGAAAACCGATCTTGGGAGCCAAATCTAAGAGCTGCTCATCCGTAAGCGAGCCTTCACCTTCCGTTCCTGGTACGACTGGCACACCTGAGGCCGCTACAGTAGCGCGGGCCACCGCCTTATCACCCATGGCCGCAATTGAAGAGGGCTTCGGCCCGATGTACGCCAGACCTTCATCCAGGCAAGCCTGAGCGAAATCCGCCCGCTCTGCCAGGAAGCCATAACCGGGATGGATGGCTCCAGCGCCAGATTTCCTGGCAATCTGGATGATTTTGTCGGCACGCAGGTATGATCCGCGCGAGGGGGCAGGACCAAGAAGATAGGCCTCATCGGCGTGGCGAACGTGAAGCGCCTGGCGATCGGCTTCTGAATATACCGCCACCGTTTGCATACCCAGCTCACGGCAGGCGCGAATGACGCGCACTGCAATCTCACCTCGATTGGCGATCAGAACTTTACTAAACATTTTTCTCCTGGCGCTCTCCAGCTACGGTGTTGGTCGACGGAAACCGTCGCATGGCATTCCAGAATGCCGGATACCGGTCACAGCACCGTCCCCGGCACAATTTGGAGGGAACACGCCGCCGAGGACGGCGGCGAGAGCAGGTGCAAAGTGAACAACTTTTATCCTACCATCAGGATCGAGTTTCAACAAGTCTAGCTTGCCTGGAGACGGCCTCAGCCATCATATCGCCAATCTGCGACGTGCTTAGGCCGCTGCGAGAATCCGCGGAAGGAATCGCACCGCTGGCGAGCAGGTCAGCTACGGCGTTCTCTACCCGTTGAGCGACTCTTTTCTCTCCCAGGTAATCGAACATCATGCTTACGGCCATAATGGCACCGAGAGGACAGGCCACGTTCTTTCCCGCATACTTTGGCGCGGATCCATGAATGGGCTCGAACATGGAGGTTTTCCCAGGATGCAGGTTGCCGGAAGCCGCGATGCCCATACCACCCTGAAGCATCGCTCCCAGATCGGTGATGATATCGCCGAACAGATTGGTGGTCACAATCGTATCAAACCACTCCGGTTTTTTTACCATCCACATCGTGCAAGCGTCCACGTACGCGTAGTCTTTCTCTACCTCCGGATATTCTTCGGCGACTTCATCGTAGGTGCGCCGCCAGATATCCTGAGGCCGGATGGCATTGGACTTATCGACCAGGGTAAGGCGAGATGGACGTCCATTATCCCGGCCAGCGGCCCGCTGCTGGGCGAGGTCAAAGGCGTAACGAACGGCGCGCTCCACACCTTTGCGAGTGTAAACTCCAGTAACCGTAGCAACTTCGTCAGGTGTGCCTTTTTTCAAAAAGCCACCGATTTGGGCATACAGACCCTCTGTGTTTTCGCGCACCACGACAAAGTCAATGTCCTGCGGCCCTTTATCTTTCAGCGGGCACAGGTGGGCGGCGTATAACTTGATCGGACGTAAATTGATATACAGGTCCAGACCAAACCGCAAGCCAAGGATCACAGAGCGTTCCACTAACCCAGGCTCCACATCCGGATGACCGATGGCTCCGAGAAAGACCGCGTCCAGCGTCCGCCATTCCTCAATCACCCGCTCGGGGACCAGCTCCTTTGTCTTTAAATAATAATCCCCAGAATAAGGATATTCGACCAAATTGCAATCGAAGTCCTCGCCAGCAGTGACAGCCCGCAGAACTTTAAGTCCCTCGGCGACTACTTCTGGACCAATACCATCCCCCGCAATAACCCCAATGTTATAGGTTTTCATGAACCCTCCTTATTGATTGCCGGCGATATGCCGGGCGATGATTAAGCGTTGAATTTGGGCCGTTCCCTCATAAATCTGCATGATTTTGGCATCTCGCATCCATTTCTCCACCGGGTAATCGCGCATGTACCCATACCCGCCCAGTACTTGAACGGCATCGGTCGTGACCTGCATCGCCATATCCGCGGTGAAAGCCTTCGCCATACTGGCCTCTTTGGTGCAAGCCACTCCCAGGTCGGCCAGAAACGCCGCCCGCCAGGTGAGTAGCCGACCTGCGTCAATCTGCGTAGCCATATCCGCCAGCATAAAGGCGACCGCCTGGTGGTGGATGATGGGCTTGCCGAACTGCACGCGCTGTTGGGCATAGTCCAGCGCATATTCATACGCGGCCCGAGCCAGGCCAACGCCGGCAATGGCGATGTGGGTGCGCGTAGTTTCAAATGTCTTCATGGCTATCCTGAAGCCTTCACCCTCTTCGCCCAGCCGATTCTCCACCGGCACACGCAAATCCTCGAACGCCAGGGTAGCGGTGTGCGAGGCACGAATTCCCATTTTCTTCTCTTTCTTTCCGGGCAGCAGGCCATCCCAATCTTTTTCGACGATGAAGGCAGTGATGCCGCGATGACCCAGGCTGACGTCCAAGGTGGCAAAGACCACGTAAATGTCGGCGATCCCCGCGTTGGTGATAAAGGTTTTGTAGCCATTTAAGACATAGTATCTGCCCTCCCGGTGCGCCTGCGCAATTAAGTTGCCTGAATCGGAGCCGGCCGATGGTTCGGTGAGCGCAAATGCGCCCAACTTTGGACTGACCGGATCACAAAATTTAGAAAGATATAAGGCTTTCTGATCTTCGCTGCCAGCGATCAAAATTGGAGTAGCGCACAGGCTAGTTCCGCCCAGAATCGTTCCCACACCGGCGCAGCCCCAAAAAAGCTCTTCGTCCACCACACAATGGGTGAGCATATCGGTTATCCCCCCACCACCATATTTCTCTGGAATGTAATAGGATAAGAAACCAGCCTGGGCAGCTTTCTGGATGACCTGCCAGGGAACTTCCTCCCGTTCGTCGTATTCCGCGGCCACCGGGCGGATCTCTTTCTCGGCAAAACGGTGCGCAAGATCGCGCATTTCGCGCTGCTCCTCGGTGAGTTCAAATGCGATCATGATTAATCTCCTGCAGGCGCTCCTCGACGTATGCCAACAGCCCACCTTTATCTATGATCCGCTTTAAGAAATCTGGAAAGGGCTCAGCCCGGTAGGTTTCACCGCTGGTCAGGTTGCGGATGGTGCCGGTAGTAGGTTCAACCTCGATTTCATCGCCTTCTCGAATGCCGTCAACGCCCTCCGCGCTCTCCAATATAGGCAGCCCAATATTAATGGCGTTGCGGAAGAAGATGCGAGCGAAGGATTTGGCAATCACCGCCGAGACCCCGGCAGCTTTGATGGCCAAGGGGGCGACTTCTCGAGAGGAACCACAACCGAAATTGGTATCGGCGACAATCAAGTCGCCGCGGCTCATCCTCGCCACGAATTGCGGATCTGCGTCCTCCAGACAGTGCTGAGCCAATTCGCCCGGTTCCGCTGTGTTGCAATGGCGCGCTGGGATGATGGCGTCGGTATCGATATTCTTACCGAACTTCCACGCGTGGCCACGGATGCGCACCCGTTCACGAAGATAATCCTTGCGGACCGGACCAGTGCCCCGGCGAGGCAGGGCGTCAAAATACAAAACGCGGTCAGGTAATGCATAATCGGCCAGGTACTCGCCGGCATAAGCCAGGAGGTCTTGCGTGGCGAAGTCTGCCCCGTTCATCCGCACAACACAGGCGCAGGACAGCTCGCCATAGACCAGATCGGGGATGCCAACTACTGCTGCTTCCTTAACACCGGGATAGGAGCGCAGCACCATCTCTACCGTGCCGGGGTAGATTTTGAATCCGGCGCGATTAATAACATCGTCGACCCGCCCAACAATCCTCACCGGACCATTGGGATCGACTACAGCCAGATCTCCGGTATGCAGCCAGCCATCCTGATCCAGCACCCGGGCAGTTTCCTGCGGGTCCTGCCAGTATTCCAGCATAACGTTGTAGCCGCGCACCCGGAGTTCCCCTTCTTCACCGCGGTCCAGCGCCTCTCCGTTTGGACCGACCACTTTGATCTCAACGCCATTCAACGGTCTACCTACCGTTTCAATGGCTGTGACAGGACCATCATCCAGGCGAGTGATGGAAATCGCAGGAGAAGCTTCGGTCAGACCGTAAGCGACCAGGATGCGGCAGCCCATCTCATTACGCACGCGTTTGACCAACTCAGGCGGGCAGGGAGCACCGGACATAATTCCGGTTCGCAAGCTGGACGTCTTTCGGGAACTGAAACTCGGGTGGTTGAGTTGCATGGCGAACATCGTAGGCACCCCATTGTGCACAGTTACACCCTCCTCCTCAACCAGCCTCAAGGCTTCCTTGGGATGAAACCTGGGCAAGCAAACCAGCCGGGCATTCGCCACAGTGCACGCCAGAATAGTGGCGGTCAACCCAAATGTATTGGAGAAAGGAACTGCGCCCAAGAATACATCATCTGGTGTACAGCCCAGGTGAGCAGAGAGGTCTGCGGCGTTGCGCACCAGACCACCATGGGTGAGCAGTGCGCCGCGCGGCTCGCCGGAACTGCCCAACGTATGTATGATAGCTGCCGGCGAACGGGGGCTGAGATTGGGTACGGGCAGCGGGGCGGTATAGGCAAAGAGCTGCTCCCAGGCGTGGGCTCTCTCGTGCTGGCTGCCAACGGAGATGATGTGCTTAAGACTGGGCAGGTCAGGCTGTAAGGAAAAAGCAATTTCCAGGTGATCCAGACCCTCATAATTTGCAGGCTCAGAAAAGGTGACCAGCGCCCGGGAACGCGTCCGGGACAGGCGTGCGTGTACCTCGGTGGGATGCCGCCGGACGTTGATCGGAACCAGGATCAGCCCGGCTTTCATCCCGGCGAAGAAAGTGATTACAAAAGCCGGGATGTTCGGCAGGATAACTGCCAGACGGTCGCCAGTCTGCAGACCGAGATTCCGAAATCCGGCTGCCAGCGCAGTCGCCTGGTATTCCGCTTCAGCGTAGGTGCACTGGTAGGCGCCCATCTTTAGGAAGGGCTGGTTAGCATAGCGGGTTGCCTGAATGCTCAATAATTCCCCCAGCGTGGATTGGTGAAGCGCTTCAAACGTCATTTTTATTCTCCAAAAAGCGAGTGTCCTTACGGTAAGCCATTCCATGTAGATCGGCGATCAGATTTTCTTGTTCATCCTTGACCGTAAGGCGGTAAAGAGCAGTTCGGCGGCCGCAGCGGATCTCTTGCGCTTCGCTGAACAGGACCGCGCCTGGTCTGGAGGATGAAAGGAAATGCACATCCATGCTCAATGCCACCGCCACGGTTCCATAAGAGTTACAGGCCGCCGCGAAGGCAAAATCGGCTACCGCGAAGATTACCGCCCCATGCGCCAGGCCCAGCCCATTAACCATATACGGTTCCAGGGATAGACGGACACGGCTGTAGCCGGGGCGCAGCTCGAGGAGCTCAATTCCCAGGTGGCGAGCAAATTGGTCGTGCTCAGACATAAAGCGGGCGACAGCCTGCGCTGTGTGTTGATCTTCGGCGTGAGCGTGCTCATCCTGAGCGCGCTCATCCATGAAGCACTTCACTGGGGGAGGCAATAGAGCCAACGATGGCGGAAGCCGCGGCAACGTAGGGGTTTGCCAGGTACACTTCACTCTCCGGGTGACCCATACGACCGCGGAAGTTGCGGTTGCTGGTGGAAACGCAGCGTTCACCGGAAGCCAGCACGCCCATATGACCGCCCAGGCAAGGCCCGCAGGTAGGCGTGCTTATCGAGCAGTTCGCCTCAAGGAATATCTCGATCAAGCCTTCATGCATGGCATCCAGATACACTTTCTGGCTGCCGGGAATGATCACGGCACGCACGTCGGGGTGAATTTGGCGACCGCGCATCACTTCCGCGGCGGCGCGCAGGTCTTCCAGGTTGCCGTTGGTGCACATCCCAATGGTTACCTGGTCAATCTTGATATCGGACAGTTCGGAAACCGGTCTGACATTCTCCGGCAAGAAAGGCACCGCGACAAAAGGCTCGAATTCGGAAACATCGAACTCGTAGACTGCGGCGTACTCCGCGTCCGGGTCACGCTGCCAGTACTTGCCATTGCGGTTTCCCCGCTCATGGATGAATGCCCGAGTCTTTTCATCGGCGGCAAAAAGACCGGTCTTGGCGCCCGCTTCGATGGCCATATTGGCCATGGAGAAGCGATCGGCCATAGCAAGGTAATCGAGCGCTTCGCCGGTGAATTCCATGGACTGGTAGCGCGCCCCATCCACGCCGATGGCGCTGATCGTGTGAAGGATCAGGTCCTTTCCACCGACCCACTTAGGAGGCCGGCCGTGGTAGACCAATTTAATGCTTTCGGGAACTTTGAGCCAGATCTCGCCCAACGCCATGGCAGCCGCTGCGTCTGTCGAGCCAATGCCGGTGCCGAACGCTCCCATGAAACCGTAGGTGCAGGTATGGGAATCGGCGCCAGCGACCAGGTCGCCAGGGGCAACCAGGCCCTTCTCGGGCAGCAGGACGTGCTGGATACCCGCCCGGCCCACGTCGAAGAAGGTTACGCCCTGCGCGCGGGCAAACTCCCGGCAGCGTTTTACGATTTCGGCGCTCTTGATGTCTTTTGCCGGGGTAAAATGATCCATTACCAGCACAACTTTCTGCGGATCGAAAATGCGCGCCCCCCGGATCTTCTCAAACTCTTCAATGGCAAGAACACCGGACAGCTCCGAAGCCAGCACCAGGTCCACCCGGGCATTGATAAACTGGCCGGGATAAACTTCCTCTCTGCCGGCTTTAAAGGCGAGAATCTTTTCCGCCAACGTATGCCCCATAGCAGCCCTCCTTATGTTAGAGTGATTGGGCAATCAGGCAACCAGTCAATCAGGCGATCAGTCAATCAGGCAATTGGGCAACCAGTCAATTAGGAATTGGGCGGCTCGACAACCAGCAACAAATACCTAATCGACTATTCAACTAATTGCCCAATCGCCCAATCCCTCATTGCCCAATTGCCTGATCCCTAATTGCCCTCTTGCCTAATTACTAATTGCCTAATTGCCTAATTGACTACGTCACAAACTCCGGCCGATCCCGAATTGGTGGTTCGGTGACCGGCAGGAACTCTCCCGTCTCTATCGATTCGACCAGGGCGGCTTCTTCGAACCAGCTGGAAGGCGGTTTGTGCCCCCAAAAAGTCGCCCGCCGAGGATCGTTA
>DATCIL010000487.1:0-2264 GCA_036507795.1 Anaerolineales bacterium
TACTGCTTCACAATGCTCCATCAGCTCGTCATCGCTGGCATCCCGCAGCCAACCCAGGGATAACAGGCCGGCATGATAACCCGTCTCGCGGGCGAACCTTGCTTCCACCAGCGCCTGGTCAGTCTTTCCGCAAATGCCCGCGACGCAGACGGTTTTTCGGTCAGTTGGCGCATCCGCCTCGGAAATCGTGGCGATGGCCAGCTCCAGAACAGGTTCAAATAGCCCGTGGTCCCGGATTTCGAATTGGGTGGTATGCACTCCTACAGCCACGCCGCCAGCCCCTGCTGCATGATAGTATCGGCTCAGGGCGCGCTGCCGGCGCTCATCGAGCGCCCTGTCCTGGGTCAAAGCCAGGGGATGGGCCGGGATTACGAGTCCACCTCTCAACGAGTTAAGGACCCAATCAGGGGGAAAGGGGTTTGCTCGCATATCTTTTCCTTCTAACACTAGTACTTGCCATCCCGCACTTCGAAGTGGGTTGGTTTGTTCAACAGGCGCCCGTTGTTCTCAATCCATCTGGCGGTCCAGCGGAGAACGGTTGGGATTGGCGTCAATGGAATGCCCAGGCGTTCGCAGATGAGCTCGGGGTTATTTAAGTAAGCCGAGTCGGCTTCCTCTCCAATTAGAACCGGCTGCTTTTCTATCAACGCGCCGGTTTCTCTGGCCAATGATCGGACGGAAAATACCTGCGGATAAGTGAGATTTAGGGGTCTTGCCGGCGCATCAACCAACGCCAGGGAGCGAATGATCATGTCATTGGCATCGCCTTGCCAGATGCAGTTGAGATGGCCATTGGTAACATCAATCGGCTCTTCTGCATACACCTTCTGTGCAATGTCAACCAATACGCCATAACGGAGGTCGACCGCGTAATTGAGCCGGATGAGGGCCATAGGCGTGTTATTCTGCTGGGAATAATGATCGAACAGCCGTTCGCGCGCCATGCAAGCATTGCCGTACTCGCCGACCGGGTCCATCCGATCGCTTTCCCTGGAGCCTCCGCTTGCCACAGGCACGAGCGGGTATACGTTGCCGGTGGAAAGGGCCACGATGCGCGATCGGGCATATCTCTCGGCCACATAAGAGGGGATCAGGGTGTTCATTACCCAGGTCATAGCCGGATTCTGGGCGGTCCCGAACTTTAGACCGACCATGTAAAGCACATCCTGCGCATCCGGAAGCGAATCATATTCCTTGTGGTTGAGGAGATCGAAAGAAATCGTTTCCACCCCTTTCTCTTCCAGCCAGCGCTGCACGTTGGCATCGGAGTAGCGACTGACCGCCATAACGCGCAAAGGAACGCCGCTTTCCTGAGCGGCCCTTTTTGCTGACACGGCTAAGCTTGGTCCCATTTTGCCCCCGGCACCCAGCACCAGCAGCGGGTCCGAGATATTCTCCACCCAATCGAGCAGAGCAGGGGACGGGCGAGTCATCACTTCGTTCAGCGTTTCTTCGTCGTCGATGTACTCGGGTAAATATCTTTCTGCAGAATCTTTCATAGGGTCTTCGTCCTTTATAACTGCTCATCGGCCTTGGATACGACGCGGACGAGTGCGGAGGAACGCTGAGGGCTTTGAATAAGAAATAAAATTTGATCAGCCTTCAGAACGCCGGTAAGCGGCAACGGCGATCAGGAGAATCAATCCTTTAATGACCTGTTGGTACCAGTTATCCACGTTCATAAGGTTCAATAAATTGCTTAGGACGGCGACCAGAAGCACGCCTCCTAAGGTCCCGATCAAGCCTCCCCGGCCTCCACCTAATACAGTTCCGCCCAGGACAACTGCCGTAATCGAATCTAATTCAAACCCGGGCCCAATGTTCGGATCTCCTGAGCCCATCCGGCTGGCCATATACAGGCCGGTGAAAGCTGCTGACAGACCGGAGAGCACGAACGCGAGTATGCGGATGCGGGAGACATTGATCCCCGCTAAACGCGCCACTTCGGGATTGCCTCCCACCGCGTAAATTCGCCGCCCAAGCGACGTGTAATTGAGCATGATCATCGATAGGACCAGGATCACTAAGAAAACGATGGCTGCCAGCGGCACCGGCCCGATGTCTGCGTAGGCAAAGGATTGGTAGACAGGCGGAACGTAACCAACCGGACCGCGCGCATAGACGAGGGCAATGCCGCGACCGATCGAGAAAGTTCCCAGTGTGACGATGAAAGGCTCGACACGTAGATAAGACCAGAGCGAGCCGTTGACGACCCCGAAGAGAGCACCCAGGCCCAAACATAAGAGCACGACGGGCAAGATCAA
>DATCIL010000488.1:0-4898 GCA_036507795.1 Anaerolineales bacterium
ATGCGGAGCCGGGCGACTACGAGGCCGTGCACAAGATATTCCAGGGCACCAAAGCAGTGCGCGGAACCCTGCAGCTGCCTTTTCCCTGGGCTGAGAGCTGGCGCAAGCGCCTGGCAGAACCAGGAGATGGCAATTATTTCCTGGTAGCTTGCGCTGGGGATGAAGCCATTGGCCAGATCGGCGTGCACACCTTCCCGAGTCGACCGAGCCGCCGCCACGTCGGGCAGATCGGCATGGCCGTGAGGGATGACCGGCAGGGCAAAGGGGTGGGCTCGGCGCTGATGCAGGCCGCCATTGACCTGGCCGAAAACTGGCTGCAGCTCACCCGCATCGAGCTGGAGGTCTATACGGATAACCAGGCCGGCGTCCGGCTTTACGAGAAGTTTGGTTTCAAGATTGAGGGCACACTCAAACAGTTTGCCTTTCGAGATGGAGAGTTCGTCGACGCTTACTTTATGGCGCGCCTTCGCACGCCTTCAGAGCAGGTTCGAAAGGAACCAGAATGAATTACCTTGTAGAGGGGACATATGATCTCGTATAATTTGGCAAAAAAGTTGCGCATTCAGCCAGGTCAGCGGGCACTGTTCATCAACGCACCGGAAGGATATTTGGAAGCACTGAACCCATTACCGGAAGATGTGCGCCTGCAGCCGGAGACCGATCAAAACATGGATTTTGTGCAGCTCTTCGTGAAGAATAACGCCGAACTGGAAAATATGGGTGAAAAAGCGGTTGATGCCGTCAAGTACGACGGTCTCCTATGGGTTTCCTACCCCAAGAAGAGTTCCAAGCTGAGCTCGGATATCAGCCGCGACGCTGTCTGGCAGATCATGGAGCAGTGGGATGTCCGCCCGGTTACCCAAATATCGATCGATGAGACCTGGTCGGCGCTGCGGTTCAGGCCGCCGGACAAAGTCGGAAAATGAATTAGAATCTGTAGAGGGAAATTATCCAGCCCAATGTCCCAGAGATTGACACACGAGCAGATTCGGCTGCTCCGGCTTCGTTCTCAACTTCTCCACCGCCAATCGACCACCGTTCCAAACGAGCCAGCCCAGGTCCTTAAGGAACTGTGCGGCGTGCAGGCCCAGGATGCCTCCGCTGCACAACTGGCCATCCGGCCGCGCAGCGCTGGTTTAGTGGCTGCGGACATCGAACGCGCTCGGGTCGAGGACCACACGATTGTGCGCACCTGGTGCATGCGCGGCACACTGCACCTCCTGGCAACGGAGGATCTCGGCTGGCTGCTGGCGCTGCTGGGCCCCATCTTCGTCCGCACCGGACAGCGCCGGAGGAAGCAGCTTGGGCTGAACGAGGAAACCAGCCATAAGGGTGTCCGCGTGATCCGCGACAGGCTCGCCAAACACGGTCCACAGACGCGAGGCGAGATCGCCAACGAGCTGATCCGGCAAGGAGTCCCTGCCCAAGGACAGGCAGCATATCACCTGCTCTATATGGCGGGACTGCAGAGAATCATCTGCCTTGGACCGGATCGCGATTCCGAACAGACATTTGTCCTGCTTGAGGACCGGATTGCGCCGGACACAATGGTTACCGAGGAAGCCGCTCAGGCTGAGCTGGCCCGCCGCTATTTTTCCGCCTATGGACCGGCCACGCCCGAAGACCTGGCCTCGTGGTCAGGATTGCCGGTCGGCCAGGCGCGGGCCGCCTGTGAAGGGGTCCGCAGCCAGCTTTTTGAAGTCGAGCTTGAAGGGGATCCCATGTGGATGCTCAAATCCCGCAGGGCTTTGCTGGAAGAACCGCCTCCCAGAGCTCCGCTCGTGCGCCTGCTGCCGAGGTTTGACACCTACTTGCTCGGTTACAAGAGCCGGGAACTGGTCGTCGATTCCCAGCACGCCCGGCGCATCCACCCGGGAGGCGGCATGCTGCGCCCTGCGCTGTTGGTGGATGGCCGCGCCCTGGGCACCTGGTCGATAAAGTCCTACAGGCACCGCATTGATATTCTAATCGAGCCCTTTCGAAAGCTGGACGACGACATCCTCGCAGAATTGGAAAGTGAAGTCGCCGACTTAGGTCGCTTTTTGGCGTTGAGTGCTGGATTAGTTCTGGAAAAGCCATCCTAAGGCGAGCGTTGGCTGGCGCCCGCGAGCGAAGAGGATCTCTTTCAGCCGCCAGCGAACTCTATCATATGAAGATCATGGTTTTCCTCCACGGTACAGCGATCATGCACAAAAATGCTGTCGGTCGCACCAGAGACGAACGGGTCAAGCAAGTTATTGACCGTGACCGTTCACTTTACGACTTTGGGGCTTATGTTCCAGTGGACAATGCTGTTGAAAAACTCAAAGCCTGGCGGCGACACGGCGCAGAGATCGTCTATTTGAGTTCTCACCGAGATGTTGCAGCTGTTGAGATAGACCAAATTGTCTTGAGAACCCACAATTTTCCTGATGGTCCGGTTTTTTTCCGGCAGGCTATCGAACAGTATGACGACGTTGCAGAAAGAGTTCTGCCCGACATTCTGATTGAGGATGATTGTGAAAGCATCGGCGGGGAAAGAGAAATGACCTATCCGCATATTAATCCCGAGCTCAAGGATAGGATAAAGTCGATTATCGTCAGAGAGTTCGGCGGGATCGACCATCTTCCAGACGATATTTCCGAGCTAATGAACTATTAGATCCAAAGGTGCTTCATCGCGGCGATTTCCAACCCCACAGTTCTTGAAAAAACAGGTATGAATACGATGGATATTAGCTCTGAAAGAATTCCCAACCGGAGAGTTGCTATTGTTCTGGGATGCCTCCTGTTATGGCTGCTCTATACCCTCCTGCAGTCGCTCTTCCTGGCCGGCCTGCTCGAGGATCCGCTGGCCAGCCTCCTCCGCCTGCTCCCAGGATTGGCTGCCGCTGCAATTCTATTCTCCTCCAGATTGCCTGCCCACTATAATTATCTGCCGTTTCGGCGCATCTCAACCGCTGGCTTGGCGCTTTACGCCGCGCTGCTGATCCTGTACGTGTTCGGCGTATTGCCCACCGGCAGGTACACTGGCTGGAATCCCCCTGAGGCGCTTATCTACGCTCCAATTGGCGCAATGTCGCAGGAGATCTTCTTCAGGGTTAGCCTTTTGCCTGTCCTGCTGTGGCTGCAGGAAGGTCATCGCTGGCCCGCTCTGCTGATCCACGCCCTGCTCTTTGGGCTGTGGCACATCGGCGCGATTTTCGCCGGCGCCTCGCTCGTTGAGGCCATACCGGTTATGCTCGTTCCGTTCCTTTTTGGCATCGCCTGGGGCTGGCAGGTAGTCCGGGATAGAACCGCGGTCTGGGCTGTCCTGCATCATGCTTTGTTGCTGGATATGATGTCCTTTTACGCCTGGGCTTAAAACCGGCTATCGTTCTTGCCCCTGGCAGTTTGGGGGATTCGCATACCGGGTAGCTCGGGGAGCTGTAAACAAAAGTGACTTTTGGCACTTGAAAAGCTGCCAACCCCGCTGTACAAAATAACTGGTGTCTTGCAAAGTGACTAAAGGCACATGGAAAAGCAATCCGATGAATAAGAAAGCGGCAAACCACGCCCAAATAATTCTGGTCCTGATCATAGCCGTCTGTCTTACCTTCAGCTTTTCCGCCTTTACCAGACTGGTACCCGACACCGTTACCAATCCAACCCTGGCGAGAATGTCGCTTTGGACCCCATTCATCCTGGTCCTGCACCTCCTCTATCGATCACTGGTCCTTCGCAAAGAATTGTTCCTACCCTACCGCATCGCAATCATAACCACAGTGGTTGTCCTAATGCTGGCTGGGGTGGCCATTTTGGTAGCGCTTGCTATTTGGCTTCCCAGCGCCAGACATGACCGCTTGGATATGCTTTACATTATTGGTATCGGAGTGGTAGGTGAGGAGATTCTCTTTCGTGGTTTATTGTGGGACATCGTTGACAACTATCTCGTTAATAATGGTTTTCGATTCCTACACATATCAGGGACGGTTTGGCTCACAGCGCTGGCATTCGGAGTGATGCATTTCCAATATCATAACTTCGAATTCCATTTTGCCTCGGTTTTTCAAGTACTGTATTCTTTTGTGATCGGACTTTTCCTGGGAGTGATGCGACTCAGGACGGAAAGCGTTTTATGGCCAATATTCGCGCACGCCGGTCTTAATGCACTCTTCAATCTGGCGCTTACATTTTCGGCGACGGCGTACCCCACGTTCACATCCATGTGATTGGCCGGTATCCGGGAGCGCCACGCGAGTACTGGGGGCCAAGGGTTCCTGTATAATAAGGCTGTACAAGCCTGGGATTAACCAAATATTGAGGGATTAGATGTCTGGCCCAGAAAATAGTCAATCCTCGATTCCACAGAATATACAGCACTACTATGATCGCGGACTTGAGATTCACCGCCTCTCAGGTGCTGTTGGAGAGTTAGAGCTTTTCCGCACTAAAGAGATCATCGGTCGCTACTTACCACAGCCACCGGCCTTAATTCTTGATGTCGGTGGAGGTCCTGGGATTTATGCCTGTTGGCTCGCGAAGGAAGGTTACGAGATCCATCTAATCGATCCTATTCCTCTTCACGCAGAGCAGGCCCGACAAGCTTCTCAAAATCAACCTGGCTTTTCGATTACCTCGGCAAGTATTGGAGATGCTCGCAATCTTGCTCAAGCGGACCACATAGCTGATGCGGTTCTGATGCTTGGCCCCCTGTACCACCTCACGAACAGGGATGATCGCATCGCAGCTTTACGCGAAGCTTATCGTGTGCTTAAGGTAAGCGCTCCAATATTTGCAGTTGGCATCTCCCGATTCGCGTCTACATTAGATGGATTGGTGAGTGGCTTCCTGGACGATCCGGATTTCAGATCCATCGCCAGGCGTGATCTCGCAGATGGTCAGCACCGCAATCCAACTGATAAGCCTCACTATTTCAC
>DATCIL010000489.1:0-2758 GCA_036507795.1 Anaerolineales bacterium
TGTTTTATCGTCACCCATAGCGCCCCGCAGGAATGGGTCTATGCAGGATCGCCGTTCACCTTCGTCACGGATGGGGTTGAAAGCGCCATCCGCCAGGCCAAGGAGGCGGCGGGGGACAAGGATGTGGTCGTATGCACGGCGAGTATCCTGCAGCAGTGCCTGAAGGCGGGCCTGATGGACGAAATCCATCTTGACGTGGCGCCTGTCCTGCTTGGCAGTGGTGTCCGGTTGTTCGACCACCTGGGTATAGAGCCAATCGAACTGGAAAGCATACGAGCGATCGCGGCCCCTGGGGTAATACACCTCGGATTCCGCGTCGTAAAGTAACGATATCGTGAACTAACAACTGAAAGGAGAACTCACGTGAGAACAGTTACTTCAAAAGATGGTACGAGAATCGCCTATGACAAGATCGGCGAAGGGCCGGCAGTCATCCTGGTGAATGGCGCCCTGGCCTATCGAGCCTATTGGGGCCATGGGCCGCTGGCAGCCCAGCTCGCAGACCATTTCACCGTCTATACCTATGACCGGCGGGGGCGGGGCGAGAGTGGTGACGCGGTGGCGCTCTTCATGACGTTGACGGGTGCATCCGCCGAGGATGTTGATGGGGCGCGCCAACCACCCGTGTGGTCGATCTTCGAAGCGGTAGCGCCTACCCTTGCCTACGACCACAGCGCCATCTTAGGTGACGACGCCTCGGTGCCAACCGGGCGAGCAGCCAGCGTAGCTGCACAAACGTCATGGACGGCGGTGCGAGTTATCCATTTATGCACGTCACGGCAGTGGCGCTTGCAAAGGCGATGCCCCATGGACAGCACCGCACTCTGGAAGGCCAGACGCACGAGGTCGCACCTGAGATCCTCGCTCCTGTATTGGTGGAGTTCTTCAATTCCAACGCGGCCCTCAGGTAGCAGCTCGAGGACATAGTTGACGGCCACGATTTGCTCGGCCAGTTAAAAAGTGTGCGGAAACAGGGGCTGGGCTCATAACCCGAAGGTCCCAGGTTCGCTAAACTTACGCTTTGGGCAGGCCCTCCTGGCCCGGAACCCTGAGAGGAAAGCGCCCGAGAGGGCGCTTTTTGGATTCGGAAGCAGCCGGTAAAGTAGGGGATTTGGGATCCGAGAGGCATATGCGACCGAGAACAATTGTGCTAAAATTGGCCCAGGTACTCTGAATTAGTGAAAGGCCATCCGATGACCGCCAGTCTCCGCTCAACCTCGCAGAAGACGAACCAGGCCGCTCTCCGCGTGAGGTCGCTTAAGTTCAAGATCATTCCCGCCCCTGAAAAACTTAAAGCGGAAACGGATTTTTACAATTCTTGAAAGAATTGCAGCGCTATACTTACCCATAAACCTGAATACGGAGATTGATATGAGAAAAATTATCATGCTGAACAGAGTTTCTCTCGACGGCTTTTTTGCCGGCGCAAATGGAGAAATCGATTGGTTTGTGCCCGACCCGGAGGTCGAAAAAGCGGCACACGAGATGATGCAACCCGACACTCTTTTGCTTGGCAGGGTAACCTACCAGCTGTTCGAAAGCTATTGGCCACAGGTAGCCATGGATCCGAATGCTCCCAAAGAAGCTCTGGTTCTGGCCAACGAATTAGCTCAAATGACCAAAGTGGTTTTTTCCAAAACAACTTTGAAAGAGGTTACCTGGGAGAATTCCAAACTGGTTAATGGCGATCTCACAGAAGAAGTGAAGGCGTTAAAACTAGGGGAAGGCGCTGATATCACTATATTTGGCAGTGGCACGGTTGTACAGCAGCTTGCCAATGAAGGATTAATCGACGAGTATTTGATTACGCTCACTCCGGTCGTTTTGGGAACAGGAAAACCACTGTTTAGAGATGTCAAAAATATTAACTTAGAGCTATTAGAAACAAGGAACTTCGGGACCGGAAACGTTCTGCTTCATTACACAACTTAAATTCGGCTCTGTATCCAAGTACAAGAAGAGCGCTTCCGTTCCCGACGGGTACACGGAATTCCAGTTCAAAGCTGGTGACCTGAACTTCCACAGCAGCAGCTATGAATGGTCGGTCATCACCGGCAGCAACTGCGCCAGGTTCAAGGGTGAAGGCACCATTAACGGCGTCGTTGATCCCAATGGTTATCCCTTCAAGTTCATGCTCTGGGGTGGCGGCGGTAAAGCCAGCTCTGGTGAAGATACCTTCCGCATAAGGATTTGGTATGAAGATGGCGGCGATGAGATCGTCGTCTACGATAATGGTATGGATCAGGCAATTGGTGGCGGCAACATCGTCGTTCACAAAAAGTAACCGGCTGTAGCCATAACACCAATGCGGGACGGGGTCGAATGGCCCAGTCCTCGTTATTTAAGAGCAGACTGGCTAGCAAAAAGACCCGATGAATTTGGCAAATTAGATATCCCAGGTTGTGAGGGTTCACTTCCGATCTATCCGATAATTGATACCACCGTACTATTGACTTTACCCCAAGATTCTGGACAATTTAAGCTCGATGTTCCAATTTATTTGCCGGGGTGGAGTTCTTTGCAAGGTTCTTTGTTTGGTGGTTGTTGGGAGGGATTAGCATGGATGAGAGCGGAAGAGCCCTGGAACTGGTGAAGCTTCTTAATATGGAAGAGGGCGAGGTTAACGGGGAGCGGATGGAGCGGTGGGGGCAGGCTTTCGAGGATTGGATGGAGGAGCGCAGAACGCGCTTCAGCCAAAAGGTAGCGAAGCGCTCGCACCTGGCGTGGCGGGAATTCCTGGCGTCCACGCGGAAGGCGC
>DATCIL010000490.1:0-2150 GCA_036507795.1 Anaerolineales bacterium
AGCGCCTTGGCGGTGCGGTCTTTGCGCGACAGCAGTTCCTCTTCGAGAACCAGGCGTAAGAACTCCAGGGGATGGAGTTGTTGAGCCAAAGCTTCGGCGGCTCTTCGATCGCAGGCTTGATGAATGCCGAATAGGCGCATCTGGTGGGAGAGATTTTTCACTTGATCGAGCATCATGACGATAAGCCCTCCTGGCACAAAGGCTGTTTTGGGGGGGTAGCTAGAGTAAGGGTCGAAGCCGGCGCGTCGTGTATAGGGCAAATGCGGCGGTCGTTTTTTCTCGGTTTGAGTATTTTGCAACAAAAAAGGGATTGGCTCATGGAATCTCCTCCTCTTCCTCGGTCTGGCTCATCACGTTGTCCGACTCCATAAAGGGCGCCAACCCAAGCTGGTGATGAAGATGCACAGCGCCTTTTTCTCTGCTGGGAGTGAGCAGCGTGGGTCTTTGGCCGTGAGTGACAAAGTAAAGCGCACAGTCTTTGATGTAGCTCACCCGTGTTTTGTTGAAGCTCAACGCCCGCTGGCAAGCATGGTCGAGCGCCTGGGCCGTGATCGGATGGCGCTTGGCCAAGCGCAGGATGCCCTGCACCCGGCGCAAGTGCCGCAGCGGATAGTCGGTTGAGAGCAGTTTTTCTACCAGCTTCTCGACGTTGGGGCCCAGCTTTTGGGCTTGCCCTTTGGCGTGATGGACCTCGAAGCGCGCGACGCTGAGTTTTTGCTCGGGATAATGGGAATCGTAGGTGGAGAACTTGCCGATGCCGGTCAGTCGGCTGTGCGCCGAGAGGGGCTGGCTGTCTTCACTAAAAACTTCCACCAGCTTCTCGGTGAGCCGGACTCGAACTGGTTGACCGACATAGACAAAGGGAACCGAATAGAAGTTTTTCTCCACCTGGATATGACAATCGGGATGAACTTTGGCGCGCCGCCACTCGCTTAACTCGAAGGGAGAAGCTGGCAGAGCTTTTAACTGCTTTTTCTCCTCCTCGAAGCGCTGGGCTCGGCTCACCCCGTAGTCTTTCATCACCTGGTGGTTTAACCGCTCAAGGTAGTGGCGCAACGCTTCGTTGAGTTCTTCGAGTGAATAGAAGACCCGGTTACGCACTTCCTGAAAGAAATCTCTTTGGAGAACTCCGATGTGACATTCTCCCGAGCCCTTGTCCCTGGGTTTGTAGGGCCGGGCCGGCAACACCGCAAAGCCCATGTGATTGGCAAAATCACCGTAGGTCGGATTAACGTCGGGATCGTATAGATCGGCCCGGCGAACCCCGCTCTTGAGATTGTCCACCACCAGGTAGGGGGTAACCCCGCCAAAGTAAGCGAACATGCGCTGTTGGACCCCGATGAAGGTCGGCAGCTTCTGATCGAGGACAAACTCCCCGAAGGTATACGAACTGAACGGCAGGACGCCCAGGAAAAACTGCGTGAGCGTCTTCTTGCCGCTTTCTCGCTCAGTGATAAAAACCCCGTCACAGAAATCGACCTGGGTTTTCTCCGCCGGCTTGTGATGAAGCCGAAGGGTGACTTGTTCAGGACTGGCTTGGCGGCCCGTCTGTTCGCGAAACACCCGCCAAAACTTTACATAGGCGATCTCGGGGGCCACCTCCTGCCCGATCTGTTTGACCGTGGTCCCTTTGCCCCAGACTTCCTGGCGCACATGCTGCCAGTCTATCTGCTCCTCCCAGCCGCCACTCTCGCTGGGCGGCTCTGCCACCGACTCTAAATACTTCCGTACGGTTCTGCGCGAAAGCTTAAGCACCCGAGCGATGCTGCGCAGCGAGTGCCCCTGCTCCGACATGAGTTTGATCTGAGTTTGCATTCGAACACTGGTCCTTTCTTTGGCCATCAACTGGATCCTCCTCCAGCTGGCCAAGTTACCACCGTTCGCCGCTTCGCTCAGTTATTCGAAGGGGACCACCTGATATTGGGTGGGTCCCTTCACTGAAATCGGGTGGGTCCCTTCGTTGATATTGGGTGGGTACGTTCCGTGAAATCGGTCAGTTCTTGCGGTCACGTCAATGAATGCTGTGGATGGGGCATTTAATTCTGTTATGGAAAACGTAGAACTTAATCTGGTATTTCCCAATACTGGAGTTCACCAGCTCTGCGTTAACGGTACCGATAGTGCAGGCAATACCGGTCCGGACGAATGCA
>DATCIL010000491.1:0-3274 GCA_036507795.1 Anaerolineales bacterium
CCTCCTATGCATCAATCGGAAGTAATTTCTAAAAAATTGGGTGGGCTGATTGCAGGCGGTGCTAAAAGCTTGCGAGCCCTGACCTTCCCTATACAAGTGGAGCAATGAATGGAAGAAAAACTAAGAGCCATCCAAAAAGCAGTAATCGAAGGTGACATGGCTGCTGCCAGAGAAGGGGTGCAGCTTGCCCTGGATGCTGGCGTTGAGGCTACGGTGATCCTGCAGCAAGGTTTAATCCCGGCGATGGGAGAAGTTGGTCGGTTATTTGAAGCAGGCGAGTATTATGTGCCCGAAATGCTGGTTGCCGCCCGAGCGATGCAGAGCGGCTTGGCGCTGCTTAAACCGATTTTAGTTCGCTCCAGCGCTAAACCGGCCGGGAAAGTGGTCATTGGCACGGTCAAAGGTGACTTGCATGATATTGGAAAGAATCTGGTCGCCATGATGTTAGAGGGTGCAGGTTTTCAGATTAATGATTTGGGGTCGAATGTCGGCCCCGAGAGGTTCATTGAGGCGCTCAAGGAAGACCAGGTTGACATCCTCGGTCTTTCCGCTTTGCTTACAACGACGATGACGATGATGAGGTCGACCATAACGGCCATCGAGGAAGCGGGACTGCGTGATCGGGTCAAAATTATCGTTGGCGGCGCTCCCGTAACCAGGGCCTATGCTGAAGAAATCGGCGCGGACGGCTACGCGCCGGATGCCAGTAGAGCGGTATCCCTCGCCAAACAGCTACTCGGCCAGGGCAATAATTAGAAGCGATTTGGAATGTTTTTTTGATATGAAAGGCTCCACCCGGGTTCAAGATTGGTGGTCGGTTGAAATTGAGGGGTTGCCGCAGTTCGAAATGGCGATGAAGCGGGTCTATGCCTGGTTTGAAAACGAGATCATCGACCGGCCCCCAATCCGGTTCCAGGCTCATAACGCTTTCCTGGAGGCGGCGAAAGAGGATATCTCCGGCCTCTCAAAAGAAGAGAAAAAAGCCTGGTGGTTTGATGCAGAAACCCAGGTGGAACTCTTCGCAAAATCTATTGAAGGTCGTCGCTTTCATGGCGAGACGTTCCCGGTTTACTGGCCGAATTTGGGACCGGATGTGTTTGCGGCTTTCTATGGAGCCGAGCTGGAATTTGGAGAGGTCACTTCCTGGTCCATTCCACTGGTGCCGGATTGGGGTGAAGTAGCCAATCTCCGATTGAACATGGATCGCGAGTACTTTAAAAAGCTCGAAGAACTTACCCAATGTGCGCTGGAGAGGTGTGAAGGAAAATTCCTGGTTGGATATACAGATTTGCATCCCGGATTGGATTGCGTCGCCGCATGGCGAGATCCACAGCAACTCTGTCTCGACATGATCGACAGCCCGGAACGGGTTGAGCAAATGGTTGCCCTGGCTATCGCCGATTTCGAAACAATCTACGATCATTTTGATGCCATGTTGAAAGCCAAGAACCAGCTCTCGGTCAGCTGGATGGGGATTCCATCCTTCGGGCGCATGCACATCCCCAGCTGTGATTTTTCGACCTTGATTTCCAAGGATTTCTTCGAAAAGTTTGCTCTTCCGATCCTCCAACAGGAAGTAAAAAGCATGACCCACAATGTTTTTCACGTAGACGGCAGAGGCGTGGCGCGGCACCTGGATGCGATTCTATCTGTGCCCGAAGTCCACGCGGTGCAATGGGTGCAAGGTGTTGGCGACGACTATCCCATCATGCAGTGGACGCCGTTTATCAAGGATTTGCAGAACAGGAGGATACCCGTAGTCGTTGATCTTGCTAAAGAAGACCTCAACGAATTTATCGAGGTGATGGATCCTCGAGGATTGTTTTTATGGATCGCGACGAGCAGTGAAGAGGAAGAAATTGAGATCTTGAAACGCATCTCGAAGTGGTCGGGAAGCCGTTGAATCTTTTTCAAGGTTTGGATGATGAATTTACTCAAGCTAAATTGTGAGGAGGTGTTGATGGAGTGATCAAAGAGAACGTAGCGATCCCGTCTGTTCAGACTAAAATCCTGAAAAACATTTTCAATGAGGAGATGTACAAATGAAGAGACTCAAATTAAACTGGATGATGGTTGTTTTCGTGGTCGTGGCTTTGATTCTGGCGGCGTGCCAGCCGACGGCTGCTCCAACAGTGGCGCAGGCTCCTGTTGGTGAAGCCGAGACGGCTCCGCCCTCCGAATCAGAAGGACCCGCGCCCGCACAAGAGGGTAAGTGGTGTTCCGAGACAGACATCGTGTTCTTCCCCGGCGGCGCGCCAGGTGGTCCTTTTGAAACCGTGGTCTACAATGGCGCGGTGGCTGCTGCCGCCGACCTGGGCGCCAACGTAGAATACGTTTGGTCCGATTGGAACCCTGAGCAAATGGTTACCCAGCTGTCTGAAGCCATCGCCACCAAACCCGATGGCATTGCAGTCATGGGGCACCCTGGGGACGAAGCTTATGCTCCCCTGGTTGAGGAAGCTGAAGCCCAGGGCATTGTCGTGACGAGCATGAACACGCAACTGCCAGCCTTGCAAGGGCAATTCGGTTCCAACGGTTTCGGTTACGTGGGCGCAATCCTCTATGACGCGGGCTATTCCCTTGGCTCCGAATCGGTCAGCCGCTTTGGTCTGCAGGCCGGGGACAAGGCCTTCGTTTGGGGTTTGCTGGCTCAGGCCGGCCGCGGCGAGCGCACCCAGGGTGTGGTTGACGCGCTGGAAGATGCGGGCCTGGAGGTGATCTACCAGGAGATCGATGACGCCACCAATGCTGAAGCTACTGCTGGCGTACCCGTCTTCGTAGGCATCATGTCTTCCAATCCGGATATCAAGCTGGTCGTAACCGATCATGGAAATCTGACGGGAACGTTGGAGACTTTCCTGAGCAGCGCTGGCCTTAGCCCGGACGACGTCTTTGCGGCTGGCTTCGACCTCTCCTCTGCCACCGTGGAAGCCATTCGGGGAGGCTGGACCGACCTGGTGATCGACCAACAGCAGTGGCTGCAGGGCTATCTGGCTGTCTTGCAAATCTGCATCACAGACAACTATGCCTTCACCGGCCTGCACATTGACACAGGCGCTGGCTTCGCACACGCCGATAATGTCGACCTGCTGGCCGATCTGGTGGAGCGACAGATTCGCTGAGGTAGCCTGATTCGGATTTCTACCGCAACCGCTTATCCGTAAGTTGCTAGAAACAGGCGGCGAGGGCCCGGTGGTACGTTTTGTACCAAAATGGAACAAGAAACCATCAGGCCCTCGCCCTGGAGAAATAGTATGAATTACTGTCTGGAACT
>DATCIL010000492.1:0-2731 GCA_036507795.1 Anaerolineales bacterium
GATTCCCCCGGACGTTCGACAACCTTCAGAAGGCAATCCATTTCGTAGATCGCGCCTTTCTGTTCGACAACAGTTCCTTTGCTGATCCGTATCGACCGATCGCGATGTACGTGGCTGGCGAACCCCGCCAACTGTTCCCGCCAATCCCGCCCTGGGCGCATTTCATACTGCCGAAACCGCTGATCCGGAAAAAGTAAGCGTTCCCGGTTGAGAGGTATGTCTTGTTTGTCCCCCGAAGATCGATCCCTGGTTTCACGCCGTAACTCCTGTCCCCTACTATATTTCCCGATTCCGTCGATACAATAGGAATTGGTTTGTGCCCATTCTGTGCCCGAGAGGGGAGAAGGGGATATGAAACTCGTCAACCGCTCCGTACTGGTATTGAAACCGACGGCGAATATGCTCGACTGGATCAACAGCGTGGGGGAGGAAAGCGATCCGGTGACCCCGGAAGAAGCCCGGGAGATGACCAATGCCTACCTTCTTCCGGATTTAGAGGATGATGAGGAACGGGCAAGCTTCATCCGATTCAGGGCCAAAAAGCTTTTCGAGCATGAACTCGAGGCATGGTGTACCGACCCGGGGAAATGGCCGACTGTCAGAAGTTACAAGGCATTCTTGGCGTGGTCCCGGATAGAAGTATCAGATATGGTGTTTGACCTGGCAGGCGATCCGATCGTTCGGGAAGATTATTGACTCCAAGACAGAGGGTCACGGCAAAGAGGGTATTTCGGATTGCATTTTGTTATTGGTTCAATTGATCCAGAATGCCCTCTATATTCCGGATAAAAACGGCGGAATACTCGACGCCCCGAAAAGAACTGTCGTCCTCTAATTGCCGACCCCATCCGGCATCGGCGAGTAACGGCCGTATCTCCTTCCCCAGGCGCCGCAATTCGGACGCCAGCGTTAATGGGTCAAGGTTTTGCCACTTTGGGTCGATTACCCTGATCCACAACATTTCCAAAGCCCGGAAAAGCGGTGCCCAATTGATCCATGGTGTTGTGCTGCCTTCGGGTTTCAATAAATAATCGAGCACACCGCTATTGAGCGAATACCATTTATCGCGATTGCCGCTGCGCATTTGGACGACGCCGGAACGAGCCATTTCGGCAAGCGTATTCTGCATGGTGCGCGGTGAGTACCCGGTCTGCCTCGCGACGTCCGAAGGATGGATCTCTTCTGCCGCGGCCAACAGACAGAATAGTTCGCAGCGGGCATTGACTCCAAGCAGGGCTCTCAAACGCAGCAGAAGCGAGGGCATCCCCTTGGTCGGGAAGGGTTGGGCATGTCCCCTCAATTTGATCGGCCCGCGCAATAAACCGTAGGGGCTGAACTCGGGTGCTTTTTCGTCCGGCGTCGGGATCGGTTTGCCGCTCTTCAAGAAGAAAAGCGGTTCGGGATTCCGCGGGGAGCGAGGGGTGGCAAGTCGCTTCCATTTCAGCGGATCGTTCGATTTCTTCATGAGCAGTTCGGAAACAGAGCTCAACTGTGCCTGGCTTTCGAAGCCGAACCGTTTCATCAGATTCCTGAGCCGTTGCACGTTCAGGAATGCGCCGTTGACCACCAGCCAATCCAGGATTTCATCGAAGAGTCGGGCGTCGTATCGGCCAACCGTCAAGGAGATCAGCAGTAAGGACTCCGGGTCGACTACCCGGCGTTCTTCGATTGTGGTACGCCCGGGGACGCCCAGGGCGGACCACTGGCGCCAAAGGAGGTCGAGCAGACGATCGAGAATGTACCCTCTAAATTCGAGGAACAAGGTGCCCATAGCCGGACTCCTCAAGGAACCACTTCAGGCCTTGTAAAAATCCGTCCGACGGGTCATGAGTCTTCGTCCATCGCGCGGCTTCCAACAGTTCATCATCCGTCGGAGCCAACATGTGGTGGATGAAGCCAACCCGCAGATTCTCTCCATAGGTCTTCCAGACCAGGCGCTTCGCGATTCCTTCCGGCAACCCGAGTCGGAACAGGCCTCCATCGTCGCTGCTGGGTCCGTTGTTGAGCCAATCGTTCGCCAACCCCAAATTCTCCGCCACGACAATGGCAGCATCGACCAGCGGTTGGGGGAGGGGCGCGGGATCGAGCAACACCTCGCTGTCATCCATCAGCGCAACGATATCCACATCCTTTGTGGTCCTGGAAATCAGCCCCGTCGCGTTCAGTGCCGTACCTCCGCACACGACCAGGTTGTATCGAGGCGCTCTGTCCAGGGCCAACCTGCCGTTCAGGAGCTGCAAGGATTCGTCGAAGTTGCCGGGGAGCCTTATGTCATTTAAAGGGCGCATTAGGCGCACTATAAATGACATGAAGGTTCAATGCAAGCATTTTTTTTTGAAAAGAGAGGGGTAACGCCCACCAGGAATTATACCCCCAGTGGGTGTTTTATTCCGAGAAATAGTTGGTCAAATCTTGTGTCCAAATTGTGACCACGAGAATTCACGTTCATTCACAGTCCTTCATAACCTATCAAAATCATTGAAGAATATTTTTGGCCCAATTCCTCAATGCGTTTCTTTTTCATTTTTATAATCAATAGGTTATGCACGGTTTTTCGCCGCTCATAACACCAACCGGTTTGGGAAGATCCCTTTCGGATAAGTCAGCTGGTGAGTTTGCCGATCAGCAGATCCTTGATCTGCAAGGAAGGAATTCTGGCATATTCGTTGTACAGATTCGCCTTTTTCTTGAGGTACTCCCCGGCGGAGAGCAGTCCGGTCTCCTTCGCTTT
>DATCIL010000493.1:0-1038 GCA_036507795.1 Anaerolineales bacterium
ATTGTGGTGATCCAGGTCGATCGAAGTGGTGGCACTTCCCTTCAGTGTCGCAGCGCAGCAGGGCGAGGGCCACTGACTTCACAATCCTGGGGTACTCCGGCCGTATTTTAAGGTAATGAAATTCGCCGGTCATTGATTCCAAAGAAGAAGGATGAGGGCGCCCCGGGCGCAACAGCTCTACTAGTCCCCTGCCATCTAGCCGAAACTCTTGGCATTCATAGCCTTCGGGAAGCTCGCGTTCGGATTTGCTTTCCAGATACTCACTGTAATCTGTTAGCGTCATCCACCGCCCCTCGAAAATGCATCCTCCGGGTTCTTCGTAACATTCCCAGCCGTTAGGGTAACACCGGAGATCTTCATTTCCCCGTAAAGAGAGATCCCAATAGACGCAACACGACTCGCCATCAACTTGCTCCAAGTACCTGCACAGCTTCATGTTCGTACCCATTCTCCACCGCCTCCCGCGAGCAATATTCGCAACCTCGACCCTGCCTAGTCGGTGTCCCCTGAGTCATGCGCAACGTCTTCGCGTCTTGCAGAGGCCCTGGTTTTCCTGAGCGCTTGCTTGATGAGGTCGCCGGGCGGCTCTATCTCAATATCATCTCCTTACCCGCGGATTGAGGCGGAATATCCAACCGTTTGCAAACCCATTCCCACTATTCCCAGTTAATGCTCCTAGCAGGTTCCGCGCCAAGGCTGGGCAAAACAAGCAGTAACGAGGACATGGCCTTGTAGGTGGTCGGGAGCACCGAAGGGTCATGTGGCGCAAAGTGCCTGTCCAATAACAACTTGTCAGAATGGTGCCTGATTAGTGATTTATTCTCGGAGAGCCGACTTGGGCTGGTCGGAGCAAAGATTGGAGTAACCCGGGCGGTAAGTCGTTTGACCAGTGAAACAAATCAACGACGGAACTGCTCCGTTTGAGGAACATCCGAAGGGCATGCTTACATTTTTGGGATCTGATAGCGTTTCATTTTTCGCCAGAGGGTGGTCCTGCCAACCCCTAGCGCCTTGGCGGCGTCAGACACCTTTCCCTGG
>DATCIL010000494.1:0-1526 GCA_036507795.1 Anaerolineales bacterium
AGACCCACCGCTGCTTTCTTGAAAGGAAACATAGTCCTCCTCCTTTAGAAATTTCTAAACGTGGGTGGGTTTGCTTGGCGATTTTTGAAAGCTATCTTTGGAACACACCTCCCTTCCTTATACCCACGCGTGCCGCCAGCATTCGGGAAGAGACCGCCTGGGCAGGCATAGAATCTTGACTTCACGCCTGGACTGGCTGCACGACACGCGTTTTCACCTCCAAGGGTAGCAGCTCACGCTTCATCACCCTGAGGGCTTGCTCGGGATTCACCCGTCCGTACAACCCACCGAGGATGCTCACCAGATAGCGGGCATCGAGCAGTACAGGTCCGCTTGCGCGCAGCCGTTGCATTTCCGCCGGGTTGTACAGCGCGCCGCTGGCAATTAAGGCCAGGTCCTCCTGGTAGCCAGGTTTTTGATCCCGGCACTTGTGGTAGATAGTCCCGCCGATCAACAACACTGTTACCGGTTGGTTGAAGAAATTCACGCCGTGCTGCAGGAAATACGTCTCCGTTTCCTTCACCGAGCCGGCGTGTTTGCCTGTGGCTACAGCCATAATTTCTTTTGCCAGGAAAGACTGGCCGGCATTTTCGAGTTGAGTCCTCGGAGTGGCGTGAGGGTTTTTGCTGATCCAGGTCAGGTAGCTATCCAGGTCCACCTGGTAAAAGCCGTTGTAACTGCGGATAAAGCGCCGGAATTGGTCTTCCCCCGGGCCAAATTTATCCGGGAAGCGCCCGCTTAGATACTCGCTCATCTCGCGGGCCATACTCTTGTCCTGAAAACGGGTGATCTCTTTCAGGTTGATAGCATTGTAGCTCAGGCCAAATTTACCCTCTACTCGGCGATAGACCAGGGGCACATTGGGCGTCTTTAGAATCGTGCGCTTCACCTTGCGTTTGGGGTCGTCTCCGGGGAAAAGATACAGCGGATTATCGTCAACATTCGAGTAGAAATCGGTTGTCGCACCGCCAATGTCGAGCGCCAGGATGTTTCCCAGCCCCTCCTGGCTGCCATAGCCGTTGGCCAGCAGGTTGATCCCCCGGAAGGCTGCTCGCGGGGTGGGGATGAAAGGCGCGTCCATGTACTCCTCAACGACGTCGAAGCCTTTACCCCGAATGATCACCGTTTGGAAAAGCTCGCGAATGGCCTCATTAACAACTTCGATGCGAAACTCGTTGACCTCGGGCATGACATTCGGCGTGACCCGGAAATCAAGTCCATGATGGTGAAAGATATTCTCGACCTGGCTACGGATATCTTGATTTCCAGCGTAAATGACCGGGACCCCGTATTCACTGTAAGTTGCAAATCTGGCAAATTCTGCCAGAAGGCGGGCGTTGTGAATTTGAGTCTCACTGTCACCGCCCCGGTCCGTGCCACCCGCTAGCAGGATGATCTCGGGCTGGTCGTTCTCGTAAATGGCGCGCGCCTGCTCAGGCGTCAGCTTGCCTTCGTAAGAACCGACCAGCTTGGCTCCGGCAGTCAGCGCAGCCAGTTCGGCAGCAAAGCCCGATTCCTCCTTGACC
>DATCIL010000495.1:0-1138 GCA_036507795.1 Anaerolineales bacterium
CACGGCGCCCAGGCGATGCGTCCGCTTGAACAATACGGGGCGTTGCCCAGGTTGGCTCAGGCGCTTTATGGTCTTGCTTTTTACCTGTGGAAAACCATGGTTCCACTTAATTTGTCTCCGCTATATCCCTTACCGATCAACCTCAAACCTTGGGACTTGACCTTCCTCGCAAGCGGATTCGTTGTCCTGCTGTGCAGCGTTGTTTTTTATCTGTTCAGGCGGCGCTGGCCTGCCGGGTTGGCGGCCTGGGTAAGTTACGTCGTGATTCTGTTACCGGTACTGGGATTCGCTCAAAGCGGCCCGCAGATCGTGGCTGACCGCTATAGTTATCTCGCGTGCCTTGGCTGGGCAGTCCTGATTGGATCGGGGTTGCTCCGTCTGTGCGAGAATCGTTTCAGCCGGCGAATCAGCCGTCCACTTTTGATTTTCGCTGTCGGGCTGACAGCGACGTTGTTGGCCGGCTTGGGCGCTTTAACGTGGAAGCAGGTGAGTGTCTGGAGAGACTCGGAAACGCTGTGGAGATATGCGCTGGATATCGGGCAAGAATCGAGTTTTGCCCAGAATAACCTGGGATTTGCTTTGGTTCATCGGGGCCAACTAGAGGAGTCCATTGGACACTTTCGTCAAGCCCTGCGAATCGATCCTGCTTTCGCAGGGGCACACAGTAACCTGGGGTTCGCTTTGGCGGGTCTGGGTAGGGTAGAGGAGGCCATAGACCATTACCGCGAGGCTTTGCGGATCAATCCTGCCCACCCAAACGGGCACAATAACCTGGGTGTCACCCTGGCCGGTCTGGGCAGAGCAGAGGAGGCGATGAGGCATTACCGCGAGGCTTTGCGGATCAATCCTGGGCACTCGAACGCGCACAATAACCTGGGTGTTGCCCTGGCCGGCCGAGGTAGGTTGGAAGACGGCGTGGAGCATTTTCGCGAGGCCGTACGGATCAATCCTGCTCATGCAGCGGCTCATAACAACCTGGGGTATGCTCTACTTCTTCAGGGCAAATTAGAAGAGGCCATCGCGCTCTTTCGTCAAGCGCTGCGAATCCAGCCAGGATTCACTGAGGCCAATGAGAACTTGCGCCGGGCTCTACGGTTGCAGGGGCGAAAAAGTTAAGAGAAAGGAAAAGACGGCTCAA
>DATCIL010000496.1:0-1401 GCA_036507795.1 Anaerolineales bacterium
ACGGCTCTCGCCTGCACCTGTCCGTCGTTACCACGGACCTCCCGCTGGCAGTTGACGAGCCGGTGGATATTGGGGTCGAAGAGGTCTGCAAGTATTGTATGAAGTGCGCCCGTACCTGTCCGTCGCACAGCATCCCCTTTGGGGGCAGGGAGGTCTATAACGGGGTCGAGAAGTACCGGATCAATGTGGATACCTGCTACAAGTACCGCCTGGCATCGCGAGGCCAGTGGTCCAATTGTGTTATCTGCGTATCTTCGTGCTGCTACAACAAGCCTACGGCATGGTGGCATACACTCGCCGTGAGGTCGATTAAGTGGACTCCTGCCGCTCTGCGCGTGCTCATTATCAAACCGCTGCTTTGGATCGACGATCTATTCTGGGGTAAGAGGCCCTGGAAACATATGAAGTGGCTGGACTATGACAATGCCCCGGTATCGGTAACCTGCAATATCCCCGGCTGCCGGGCGAATCACAGCAATCTGCAGCACAAGCGGCTGCATGATCCCAAGCCTGTTGCCGGGATCCCGGCGGGTTGACGGCTGGCGGCTTTGCCTGCTTGGGCGAACTACTGAAGCGAGGGGAAAGATCAAGCCGATGACCTACGTGATTGCGCAGCCGTGCATCGGGGTAAAAGATGGGACCTGCATCGATGTTTGCCCTATGGACTGTATTCACGGGACCGACAAGGACGAGATGTTTTACATCGATCCCGATGAGTGCATTGACTGTGGCGCCTGCGTCCCGGCATGTCCGGTGGATGCTGTCTTTGCCGAGAGCGAAGTCCCGCCGCAGTGGCATCACTTCACCCGGATGAACGCCGATTACTTCAATGGCAAGAGGTGATAGCGCCTTATGGAATAGTGTTCGGCCCGAAATCGCGATCCGAGTCCAGGTTGTCTGTGCGGGAAAAATAACCATCGGAGGTGAAACCCTATGAAGAAAATTGCGCTTATCCTTTTACTCCTCTTGCTCCTCTTGGCCTGGGCCCCTCATATCCGGGCTCAAGAATCATTTTACCAGGGGCAGACGATTCGGTTTGTCGTCGGCTTTAGCGCGGGCGGCTTCTACGACCGCTGGGCTCGTCTGGTGGCCCGCCATCTGGGTAAACACATCCCGGGAGGCCCCGACATCATTGTTCAGAACATGCCCGGGGCAGGGTCGGTGATTGCCGCCAATTACGTCTATGGCGTGGCCAAGCCCGATGGATTAACGATCGGTATGCCCAGCGCCAGCGTTTACATGGATCAACTGGTGGGCCGCAAAGAGGTTAAGTTCGATGTGAAAAAATTCAACTGGATCGGCACCCAGGACAAGAGGTATCAGGTGGTCTATATGCGCGCGGACGCGCCCTATAAATCCATTGAGGACGTCATTAAGCCCAAGGAGCCGCCCAAGTGCGGC
>DATCIL010000497.1:0-4253 GCA_036507795.1 Anaerolineales bacterium
CAATAGGAATAACGATACAGAATGAGGATTGTTACATACCAAAATGAACGCGGTATAATCAACTTGCAAAAAGATTTTCGTCGGGAGGTGCTATGAGCGAGCGAAAAATCCGCGTCCTGGTCGCCAAACCAGGGCTGGATGGGCATGATCGGGGGGCAAAAGTGGTAGCCCGGGCGCTGCGAGATGCAGGGATGGAGGTGATCTACACCGGGCTGCGCCAGACGCCTGAAATGGTCGCAGAAGCCGCTTTGCAGGAAGATGTCGATGCGGTTGGCCTCTCCATTCTCTCTGGAGCGCACATGGCGCTGGTGCCAAGGGTGCTCGAGTTATTGAAAGCGAATGGCCAGGAACAGGTTAGAGTGTTTATCGGTGGAATTATTCCCGACGAGGACGTCCCTCGCCTTGTGGAAATGGGGGTTGTGGGGATTTACGGTCCAGGAACCTCAACCGGAAATATCGTCAAGGAAATCCGCCAGGCTATTGCAGGTGACAGGGACTCCTAGCTCGGCAAAAGGCTCGATTTCTCTGGCGGCAGCGGTATTGACCGGTGAACGCCTGGCTTTGGCTCGTTTACTGTCTCAAATCGAAAATCAAACGCCTGAAGGACGGGAAATGCTGAGCGAGCTTTTTCCGCATACCGGGAACGCGCACCTGGTTGGCATTACCGGCGCTCCAGGAACGGGCAAATCGACGCTGGTAAACCAGCTGGCTCGATACTACCGCAATCCGCCGGATGGGGAAGTCCAACGAAGCGTGGCCATTGTGGCGGTTGACCCTTCCAGCCCCTTTACCGGCGGCGCCATCCTGGGTGACCGGGTGCGCATGCGAGACCTGTCCGGAGATCCGGGCGTGTTTATCCGTTCAATGGCGGCGCGGGGTTCCCTGGGTGGCCTGGCGCATGCAACCGCGAGCGTGGTGCAGGCTTTCGATGCCGCTGGATTTGAAGTCGTATTAATCGAAACCGTTGGGGCAGGTCAGGCGGAGGTTGACGTCGCTCGCTTAGCCCATACCACGGTTGTTGTGGAAGCGCCCGGACTGGGTGATGATATTCAGGCCATAAAAGCCGGCATCTTGGAGATCGCCGATGTGCTGGTCGTGAATAAGGCCGACCGCCCGGGGGTGGAGAACACCGAACGCGCTTTAAGAAATATGCTGCAACTGGCTCATCCTGTTCCGCGAGTCTTCAGAGCACAGGGTTATTTCCAAGAACAGGAGGAAGTAGAAACGGCCTCAAACGAACTCCCCCTATGGACCCCGCCGGTTCTGAGATCGGTGGCGACGGAAGGTCACGGCGTTGCCGAGCTGGCGAAGGCCATCCAGAAGCATCGCGACTATCTTGATGAGAGCGGTGACTGGGGACGCCGGGAGCGAGCGCGCTTCAAGACCGAGCTGGATGCCCTCTTGCAAGATAAGCTGGTCGCCCGGTGGAGAAACAAGGTGCCGGCTTCGAAATACAAAAGCGTGCTGGAACAAGTTGTCGAGCGCCAGATTTCCCCATACCAGGCGGTGGAAGCCTTACTTGATGGAGATCGATATGTATGGTGATATAAAACTCTTTGCCGGCACCGCCTCTCCGAACCTTTCCTCCAGAATCTCAGAATATCTGGGTGTGCCGCTGAGCGGAAGGGATGTGATTCATTTTTCTAATGACAATATCTGGATCCGATTGCACAAAAGTGTGCGCGGCCAGGATGTTTACGTCATCCAAACCACCTCCCAGCCCGTGCACCGCAATCTGATGGAGCTGCTGATCATGCTGCAAACGCTGCGCCTGGACTCGGCCGGGCGGGTTACGGCGGTTGTGCCTTATCTGTGCTATGCCCGCTCGGATAAAAAGGATAAACCGCGCGTTCCCATCACGGCACGTCTGGTGGCGGACATGATAGAAATCGCCGGCGCAGACCGCTACATGACCCTGGATCTGCATGCCGGCCAAATCCAGGGCTTCTTCTCTATCCCGGGAGATGTCTTGACTGCGTTTCACATCCTCACGGATCGCATTACCAGTATGCTGCCTCAAATGAATGATCCGGTGGTTGTGACAGCCGATCTTGGCTTTGCCAAGAAAGGGCGAAATTTTGCCGCTCAAATCAATGCGCCCATTGCTTTTGTAGAAAAACGCCGGACGACGAGCACGGCCCGGCCGGACGCCCTGACTCTAATCGGGAATGTAACCGGGCGCGATGTTATAATTATCGATGACGAAGTGGACACGGCGGGGTCGGTCTGCCAGGCAGTTGAACTGGTTAAGGCCCATGGCGCACTGGATATCTATGCGATCTTCGTCCACCCCATTTTAGCCGGCCCAGCCACCGAACGGCTGGCGGCATCACCGATCAAATCCATGATCACCACGGACACTGTACCCATCCCCGAGGAGAAACGCGAACTTATTAAGGATCGACTTACGATTCTTTCGGTTGCACCGCTCTTGGGAGAGGTGATCAAGAGAGCTCACGAAGGCCGCAGCGTGGGCGAGATGTTCAACGAGTAACGATGCCCGAACTGCCCGAAGTCGAAACCATCGCCAAAGCGCTAAGAGAAGGGGGTCGGGACGGTTCTGCAATCCTGGGCAGACGGATCCACAGAGCGCATCTCTTATGGGAGGGAACGTTAGAGACTCCATCACCCGGTGAATTCAAATCTCGCATCGCCGGCCAGAAAATTCGGAATGTCGGCCGGCGGGGAAAATACCTGCTGCTGGCTCTCTCAACCGATACCATGCTCATTCACCTGAGGATGAGCGGCGATCTGCTGGTGGAGACAAAGCATCATTCCCCGGCCCCACACCACCGCATGATGCTCGATCTCGAGGGGGGATTGCGCTTATCGTTTAATGACCCGCGCAAATTTGGGAGGGTATGGCTTACCCAGGAACCGAGGACGGTCCTCGGTAAGCTGGGGCCCGAACCTTTGGATGCCAATTTCACCGCCCCATATTTTTACGAACTCTTGCGAGCCCGCCACCGCCAAATCAAGCCGCTCCTGCTTGACCAGGCCTTTATTGCGGGGCTGGGAAATATCTATACCGATGAAGCACTGCATTCAGCCAGGATCCATCCGCTGACCCTGGCCGATAGCCTGGACCTGACCCAGGCAGAAAAATTGCTGGCCGGCATTCGCCAGGTTTTACAGGAAGGTATTTCGAGAAACGGCGCCAGCATTGATTGGGTTTACCGGGGAGGAGATTTCCAGAACCATTTTCGAGTGTATCAAAGGACCGGAGAACCATGCCCTGATTGCGAAACGCCAATTGAGCGAATTGTGGTCGGGCAGCGCGGCACACATTTTTGCCCTACTTGCCAGCCATTTATGAAATAAAGGAGTGCAACATGGACATCATTTTGACGCTAGTCTTAGCAGTTGTCAGCCTGGCAATCGGATTTGTACTCAGCACACTCCTCCATAACCTGAGAGGAGCTGGCGAGGCAGGTGAGACGTCAGAATTGGCGAAATCCTCCCGTTATCAAGATCTCGCTCGATTGTGGCGAGATAAATTGAATGAAAACCTGATTCTCGAAATAGACGGCAAAGCTTACCGGACCGTTGACGAGCTCAGCGAAGACCAACAGAAAGAAATGGTGCTGGTCTCGAGCGATCTGCGCACGTTATTGCGGATTTTTCCCAAACCGGCGCAAATAACCGATTCCGAGGCCTTTACCGCATCCTTTGATGAAGGTCCAGCATCTTTCTTTTCGACCACACCGGAAGGATCATTCGGGGAACAAGAACGACCGAGTCTTAACCCGTTCCAGGTATTCTCGCGCTCGGGTCCAGAATCACCCGCTCAACAGGCCTCCTGGAGGAGCATCGTCGCTCAGATCGACGAGATACTCCAAGAAAAGTTAGAGGGAACAGCCATTAAAGACCGGGGTATTCGATTGGTGGAACTGCCCAGCGAGGGGATGGTGGTGATGGTGGGTTTAGAAAAATTCAAGGATGTAGAAGACATCCCGAATGAGGATATCCGGAATGTGATTCACGCCGCGGTAGAAGAGTGGGAGCAGGGCGGCGCCAGGTTCTAATCGTTTACGACGGGGAATTCCTGCTCGAGGGCAGATACCAGGTCTGTCCGCGCTTCGGGGGGTAAAAAAGAGGCGTTGGCGGCTGCGAGGACGCGCTGGCGCAGCGTAGCGAGCGGTACCTCCAGCTGCTCACAAACCGTATAGTACTCCTCTCCGAGCGTGATCTGAGAGATACTGGGATCATCCGTATTGATGGTGACGTTCAAACCAGCCGCCAACATCTGGGGA
>DATCIL010000498.1:0-3368 GCA_036507795.1 Anaerolineales bacterium
TCCAGGACGAAGACTCCCTCATGAGATAAACGTTTGGCTACATTCCCAAAGCAGTTGATTTGCGCCTCCTGCGTCAAGAGGCCATAAAAGGTGTTAAAAACCACGTAGATCAATGCGAATTGACCATCTACAGCGACCTCGCCGAAATCCCCCAGGTTGACCGGAATATCTTCACCGCCTGGCTTTGCGTGTAGCCTTTCGACCATCGCTTCCGAGGCGTCGATGCCGTGAACTTCAACTCCCTTTAGCCGCAGAGGTAAGGCAATCCGTCCTGTCCCGATACCCAGCTCCAATGCCGGGCCGCCCTGCGCTAATTCATACAGGGTTTCGATGCTGGTCTGATTGTATTCAGAATACATTTCGTCATAAACGCCCGCAATGCGATCTCCGTAAGTTCTTTCGTCATAGTCCTCCACGACAACAGCCTCCCAAATTTGATTAAGGTCCTGGTGTCCTTTGTTTAATCCTTCCTGACCTCTGTGTTAAAAAATCCCTCGCTCGCTCACTCACTTCCTAACTCTCGAAGCCATCTTTCCCCAACCCCGCCTCCCTTGCCCGCAGCGCGGCCTGCAGCCGGTCTGATACCTGCAGCTTGTTGAGGATGTTGGAGACATGGTTACGCACGGTCTTCAGGCTCAGGGTGAGCTGGTCGGCGATTTCTGCGTTGGATAATCCCCTGGCAACTAACGCCAGCACCTCGCGCTCGCGCTGGGTGAGTTCGCGGAAGGGCAGCTCTGCCTCGCTCCGCCTCGGACCCGCGATTACCTGGGTCAACCGCTCAGCAATGGATGGGCTGAAAATCGCTTCACCATGAGCCACGGCACGGATGGCGCGCAGGGTCTCCTCGCCGTCGGCGCCTTTGAGCAGGTAGCCGCGCGCCCCGGCGCGCAAAGCCGGAAACAACGAATTATCGTCCAGCATGGTAACGATAAGCACGCCAGTTTTGGGACGCAGATCCAAGATTTGGCGCGTCGCCTCGATCCCGTTTACGCCTGGCATGGTGATGTCCATCAAGACCACATCGGGTCGTAGTTTTTCCGTCAAAGTAACTGCTTCGTCACCTGTTGAAGCTTCGCCGACCACTTCTAAATCTGTCTCCGACTCAATCAGGGCGCGCATCCCGAAGCGAAATACCGGATGATCATCGGCGATTAAGATCCGGATTGGATTCATGCCTCCTCCCTCGTAATTGGCAACCGGACGGACACTCGCGTGCCGCCTTCACCTAGCGAAGCGATTTTGAAATCACCACCCAATTCGGCCGCGCGCTCGCGCATAGAATTTAGCCCTACCCCATTGTGGCGTTCCTTTTGCAAACCTATCCCATCATCCGCTATGACCAATCGCAACTCCGAACCCTCGTCCAGATTGTGATAATTGATACGCACTGAACAACTCTTCGCCTTTGCATGGCGGATCACGTTCGTCGCTGCTTCCTGAATGATGCGATAGGTTGCCACCTCAACCGCAGCAGGTAAAGGGGGCATATCCTCTGTAGCCTGGAAATGGAAGCTTACTCCGCTCCTCTGGTAACCTGCCAGGATTTCTCGAATTGCTCCAACCAAGCCAAGATCATCCAGAGCTGGAGGCCGCAGGTCATAAATGATTTGGCGGATATCCTGCACGGCGCGCTGCGATTGTTTTTTAAGCTCCTCCAGCAGCCGTGATGCTGAGACTGGATCCTGTCGCAGCCGTTTTTCCAAAGCATCGATGATGAGAGCCTGGCTGGCGAGCTGCGGGCCAAGTTCGTCGTGCAGGTCGCGCCGCAGGCGACGGCGTTCCTCCTCTCTGGCAGTCACCAGGCGGAGACGTGAGCGCTGCAGTTCGTTCGTAAGATGCACGGCGTGGGCTACCGCGCCTGCCTGGTGGGAAATATTTTCTAGCAACTGGCGATCTGCTTGGGTGAATTCTTCCCCTTGCGACCGATATGCCACAACCAGGCTGCCGACCAATTCCGATTGATAAACCAGGGCGAATCGCTCATAATTTACAGACGGGATGCCATAAGCAGCAGCAACCCCCCGATCTCCGTCCTTGCCAAGCTCTATGGCTGCGTAGGGCAGCTTGAGGGTCTGGCCAATCGTCCGAACTAATCCAGGCAGGGTTTCCTGGGGACTGGCGCTGGCCTCCAAAAGATCACCCAAACGGGCAAACACCGTCGCCGGGTCATCGCGTTCCCCGTACATCATACGGTTGATGCCCCGCTGCAGGCGCGCCCGCAGGGGCTGAAAGAGCACCGCCACCAACCCGGTGGCGAGCAGGGAAATGATGAGGTTGCCCTGCGCGTGAAGCAGGACGCCCAGCGCACCCACCAACAGCGCGTACATGGCCACCACACTGGCCGTCAGCGCGCCGTAAACCAGGGTACGGTTGATGATGATATCAATCTTGAAGAGCCGGTAGCGCATCACCGCAATCGTCAACGTCACCGGGATGACGGCAAGAAAGAGGACCCAAAGCAGCCCTGCGGCGGCCAGCCACCAGGGGAACGGCGTGCCTGGAGGCAGAGAGAAAGAATAAACCCAGGGGACAGTCAAAATCATCTGTAAACTAAGCCACACCCCGGTTCCGTACACAACCCATTTGGTCTGCTGCCTTTGCTCAGCGGTAGAGACGTTCCGGTAGCGGTAAATTTGGGCGTAGAGTGTGCTCAGCCAGACCGCCGCCGCCAAAACGATGACCACCCCGGTGGAAATCAAAACAACCGGTTGGGAAAAATCGACCGGAGATCGGGTGTAGCGGGAAGTCCAGAAAAGAGCAAATGGGATTGCCAGGAAAGCCGCCAGCACTGCCCAGCGCGTCCAGCGCGGTACGAAACGCCCGTCCGGAAAAACGGCAAAAAGAAGTAGGCTAAAAGGCACGAATCCTGGCATGAGAACGTTTTGGGTGAATACGGCGATTCCCAGGAAGAAAGGTTCCAGCGCTTCGAGCGGCCCTGCCATAATCACGCCGTAAGCCAACAGGTAAAAAGACGTCATCAGCGCCATGAGGTCCCCAGAGCGACGTCGAAAGAGTAGCGCGGCAAGAGACAGCGAGAGCAACCCAGCAGCCATGGCGCCCAATATGGTGATCCAGTCCAGGATGCGGCTCAGCGGTGAGGGGCTGGCGCTGAAGCGGGGATCGGTGATACCTCCCGATCCGATGATGAAAAATCCGGGGATCGAGGCGATGAACAACCCCAGGGCGATCGCAAACACCGAATACCAGGCCAGGCGGGCAAATCCCAGCCAGAATGCAGGGGAATGGACGAGAGGCGTTGCCGCTGGCGCAGACCGAAAGTTCTGATCGAGATGTTCGTTTTCAGTCGGGTGGTGGAACGATGAATTGGGAACCACTCCCAGCTTGCCATACATCAGGCGGTCCACACC
>DATCIL010000499.1:0-10499 GCA_036507795.1 Anaerolineales bacterium
AGCCGTTTGTCCAACCCATAGTATCGATTCGCTTGTTCTTCAGTGATATAGCCGTTCTTCAGATCTTCCTGGACCAATTCCAGGCTGCGCTGCATGGGGTCCCCCCATCCTGCGCCCGTGCCCGTCATGACCCGGATCACATCATCCGTATTTAAGGTCAGGCCACTAACCACTGAATAGCGCTTCATCTCGCCATTTGCCCGGACGATCAGCACGTGGTTGGGAGACCCCGGACATCCGCCCGCCAAAGGCCAGGGTGGTACCTTTGATCGAGTGTATGCCACAGTCAACCAGGCATTGTCGGATTTGATGCGATAATCAATCCGCACACCCTTGCCGCCTCGATGCAAGCCATCGCCGCCTTCTTCATTATGAAAACTGAGATAGTCAACCGTTACTCCGTAACGCGCTTCAGCGACCTCGGCCGGACAGTTATATGTCTCGCCATGCAACGCACTAAACTGGCCCGGGTTGCCATCGGCGCGCGGAGTTCCTCCCCAGCCGCCCAACTCGGGCTCGATCACGGCATACGGGCGGCCGGTATCGGGATGGATACCGCCGAAAAGCGTGCCACACACCGAGGCAAATCCCCCGGCCAGCAATCGCTCAGGCATGGATTCCGCCAGGCAGCGTACGATGAGATCATGCAGCCGGATCGTCAGCTCATAGTAGATCCCTTGCGCTGCCGGGTAAATCGGGTCGAAGATGCTCCCGGGTCGTGTCAGGACCTTCAAGGGCCGGAAGGTACCGCCGTTGGCCATCCTATCCGGGGAAGTGACGCCCTTGAAAGCCATCTGGCACGCCGTGACCGCTTCGTCCCGGCTCATATTGAAGGGACCTTTATCTTGATCCGGAGCTCCCCGCAGATCAATAATAAACTCATCGTCTAAAATCTCAATTTCGACCGGGAAGGGCGGTCCACTATCTTGCTCTTCGACCAGCGAGTACTTGCCCTTAGGCAGGCGCTTCAACGCGTTCAGGCTCACCTGCTCACCATAGTTCAAATATTCTTCCACAGCATGGAGGAATACGTCTTTCCCGTACTTGTTCACGATTTCCAGCACGCGGCGTTCGCCGACCCGAACGGAAGCCACACCAGCCCATAGATCTCCTCTTAGAAAATCGGGCATGCGGCAGTTTGCCGTGAGAATATCGAATACGGAACGGATCGGCTTACCCCGGGAGAAGAGCTTAATACCCGCTAAAATCAGCCCCTCCTGGAAAATCTCGGTCGCATTGGTAGACATGCTACCGGGCACCATGCCGCCCACGTCGTTCCAGTGGGCGATATTGGCCGTCCAGGCCACGATCTCATCGCCCGCAAAGACCGGCATGACCAGGACGGCATCATTGAGATGCGTCACGCCGCCGTTGTACGGGTCATTCGTGATAAAGATGTCGCCCGGCTCGATATCGCCCGGTTTATTGTACTTTTCCAGAACCCGCTTGACGGTTTTGTCGAGCACGCCGACGAAAGCCGGAATACCGGCACCGGAACCGGCCAGCTCCCCGTTCCTGTCGGTGATGCCAGTGCCCATGTCGAGCACTTCGTAGATGATGGCGCTCATGGCCGTGTGGCGCAGGGCTGCAAACATCTCATCTGCCGCCGCCTGTAATGAGCTTTGGATGATTTCTAATGTGATCGGATCATACTGGTTTGCCATGGTGATCCTCCTTATTGAGCGGTCTGAACGAAGTAGTTGCCGTAGTCGTCCACATGACACGGCAGGCCGGGCGGGATCACAACCGTCGTGCCTGACTCTTCGATAATCGCTGGACCGGCGAAGCTCATGCCCGGTTCCAGAGCAACGCCGTCGTAGATCGTTGCCTGGTGGATGCCTGCCTCAACAAAATCCACCTCCCGCTTGCCCTTGATGGTAGCCTCAAGCTTGCGCCCGGTCGTCGGGCGCTTCTCAGGCCTCAGCTTGTCCACTTCGGCTATGGCGACCAGGTGATAACAGACCAGTTCCGCGGGCGCGTCCAGGCGGTAGGTGTATTCTCGCTCATAGTTAGTGTGGAAATCCTCGATGATGGCATCGACCTGGTCGGGTGTTATTTCACCATCCGGTAGAGCGAATTCCACAAAGTGTTCCTGGTTCTGATAGCGGCACCGGCCGTATCGGAGAAAGTGCACCTGCGAGCGTTCGATGTGCTCGGCCGTGAATTCTTCGATGGCCTGTTCCTCGAGTTTCAACAACGCCTGGCTGATCTGAGCAGCCACACCGGGGCTGGACAGCTCGACGATCTGAGTCTGCAGATAGTCACGGCGTAAATCGCTCAACAACATGCCCCAGGCTGAGAACACGCCGGACAGATTGGGGATCACCGCCTTCTTGATCCCCAACTCTTTGGCCAGGGCGCAAGCGTGCAACCCACCGCCGCCGCCAAAGGCAATCAAAGTGAAATCACGCGGATCATGTCCCCGGTTGACGGAAATCAGTTTGATGGCGTTGACCATATTGTTGTTGGCGATGCGGAGGATGCCCCGCGCGGCCTCCCGCTGGCTGGTAGAGAGGGAAACAGCAAGTTTATCCAGCGCTTTATCCACAGCCGCCATATCTGCAACCAGCGTGCCACCGCAAAAGTAGCCCGGGTTGATACACCCCAAGGCCAGATTCGCATCTGTGGTCGTCGCTTCCGTCCCGCCGGCGCCATAGGAAACCGGGCCTGGCACCGCCCCAGCGCTTTGGGGACCCACGTGCAGTCTCTGGAATTCATCCACCCAGGCAATCGACCCGCCGCCATTGCCGATTTCCACCAGATCTACCACGGGCACCATGACCGGATACCCGGCCGATATCTCGGTGCGCTCAACCATGTAGTTGGTGTTGAGCTTGACCTCTCCTTTGGTGATCAACCCGCACTTGACTGTCGTGCCTCCGATATCGATGGCGATGGCGTTCTCTTCACCGATCAACCGTCCCAGCGCCGCGGCTCCCCAGACCCCGCTGGCAGGGCCTGATTCGATCATCGTAATCGGAATCTGGCGCGCGCTCTTAACGGTATCCACGCCGCAGTTGGATTGCATGATATACGGTGTACATTGCATGCCCGACTCCGATAGACGTTCGGTCAGGCGATCCAGGTAGCGATGGGCGACGGGCTGGACATAGGCGGACAAAACCGTGGTGTTCGTGCGTTCGTACTCGCGCCATTCCCGCGTTATCTGGTAGGATGCCACTGCCGATGTCTCAGGCATGAGTTCCTTTACCCTGGCAAGCGTAGCCTCCTCGTGGACGGCGTTCGCATAGGAGTTGATAAAGCAGATGGCAATAGCCTGCACCCCTTCAGCACGAAAATCATTGAGGATGGCCGGCAGCCCGGAAAGATCGAGCGGCTTGCTCTCTATCCCCTTGTAAGAGATCCGTTCGGGTATCTCTCGTCGCAGATAGCGAGGCACGAAGGGTTTCGGCTTGGGATACTCCAAATTGAAGAAGTCCGGGCGATTGCCACGACCGATCTCAAGAATGTCGCGGAAGCCTTCCGTCGTCAGGAGCCCCACCTTTGCGCCCTTCCGCTCCGCGATGGCGTTGATGACAATTGTGGTGCCGTGAACGAAGGAGGCAAACTCGAGGGGCGTGATGCCACTCGCCTCGATCACGTCCATCACGCCTTTTTCGAACTCCCCGGGGGTCGAATGGCTCTTCGCTGTGCCGACCTTTCCACCTGGGGTAACATATACGAGGTCTGTGAAGGTCCCTCCGATATCCGTAGCGACTCTTAGCATATTGCCTCCTCATAATATGGGATTTGGGTATGAGCGAAGAACTCAACCTGGCCCAGCAACGCTAACCGGTGCAGGCTGGGTGAAGAGATGGCAGCGGACCTTGTGCCCTGGTTCCGCCTCGACCATTACGGGATCCACTTGCCTGCAAATATCCATGACGAATGGGCAGCGCGAGTGGAAACTGCAGCCCGAGGGTACGTTGACCGGGCTGGGGATTTCTCCGGTGGAGATTACTTTCTTCGGTTTTAATTCTTCTTCCTCCTCGGTCACGACCGGAATAGAAGACAGGAGCATCTGCGTATACGGATGCAATGGATTACGGAAAAAATCAATCGTCTCAGCAACCTCGCAAATCTTGCCCAGGTACATGATGGCCACCCGGCTGGACACGTTACGCATCAGGCTGAGATCGTGGGTGATGAATACGTAAGAAAGCTGGAACTCTTTTTGCAGATCGAGCAGCAGGTTAATCGTCTTGGCCTGGACGGAGACGTCCAGCGCCGAGGTAGGCTCGTCCAGGATAACCATCGATGGGTCGGTCGCCAGCGCCCTGGCAATGCTGACGATTTGTTTCTCGCCGCCGCTGAGCATGCGTGGATACTTGTACATGTACTCGGGCGGCAGGCCGACGATCTCCAGCAGGTACACAATCTGTTCCAGGTGATTCGCGTTGGGTTGGTGGATGCGCAGCGGCATCTCGAGGATCTGCTTGATGTTCTGGCGAGGATTTAACGACGAACCCGGGTCCTGGTAAACGATCTGGATGGCCTTTCGTAAATGCCGGGGACGCTTATTCTTGTCCTGGAACAGCTCTTGGCCCCGAAAGCGGATGCTGCCGGAGGTCGGCTGATACATCCCGATGGCAATATAGGCGACAGTGCTCTTGCCAGAACCAGATTCACCGACCAGGCCAATCGTTTCACCTTCGTGGACGCTGAAGGTAACACCGTCAACGGCCTTAACAGTAATTGGTTTACGCTTACTGAACCGGCCCGTGTGACCAATGACGAAATGCTTTTTCAGATTCGAGACCGTCAAGATGTCTTCTGTCATTGCTGCCCGGTCTCCTTTTGGGGATTGGCCGAACCGTCCTTTTCGTACAGGAAGCAGGCCACGCTGTGCTCTGCGTCGATCTGATAGTTTGGCGGTTTTTTTTGGCGGCAGATGTCCATAACGTGCGGGCAGCGGGGGTGGAAGCGGCAGCCAGTGGGCGGATTGCGGTAATCAGGGATGCGACCGGGGATGCCGCTGGCAATGCCGCCGCCGGATAGACGTGGGACGGTGCTGATCAGGCCCTGGGTGTAGGGATGCAGCGGCTGTGAGAATAGCTTTTCCGTGGCGGCCGTCTCCACCATCGTACCGGCGTACATCACGTAGACCCGGTTGGTGGTCTCGCGCACGATTCCCAGCGTGTGGGTGATCAGGATCACAGAGGTATCGTGCTCTTCGACCAGTCTGCGCAGCAGGCGCAGGACCTGGTCCTGGATGGTCACATCCAAGGATGTGCCGGGTTCGTCGGCAATCAGCAGCTTTGGATTGGCTGCCAACGCCATTGCGATGCAGACACGCTGCCTCATACCGCCGCTGAGCTGCACCGGGTAGTTATGGAGCAGGCGTTCCGGATCGGCAAGAGAAACTTCTTTCAGGGCGTTCACTGCCTGCTGGTGAATTTCCGGCCCGGTGGGGGATTTTCCCGGCGGGGCAGAATGCTTGATAACGGCTTCCAACTGTTCGCCAATAGTGAAAACCGGGTTGAGGGCTGCAGTGGGATCCTGGAAAATCATCGAAATTCCCCGGCCGCGCACCCGGCTCAGGTTTTCCTCCTTCATCCGCATGATGTCCTGACCATCGAAGACAATATCGCCGTGCGGAATCACCGCCGGAGGGCTGGGCAGGACGCGCAGAATGGCCTTCATCGTGGTGGTTTTTCCACAGCCGGTTTCACCGACCAATCCCACTTTTTCGCCCGAGTACATGAAGAAATCGACGCCGTTCAGCACGTGAAGCTTGCCCCCATAGACTGAGAACTGCACGTACAAATCTTTAATTTCGAGCAGGCGCCCGGCTTCGTTCATCTCAGCTCTCCTCGGCTGCGAACATATCTCGCACTCCATCCCCCATCAGATTGAAGCCGAGCACGATTAACACGATGGCTAATGCTGGGAAGACAGCTATCCACCACTGATCGGGCAAATAGCGGGAACCATCGGCAATCATCGTCCCAAGACTGGGTTCGGGCGGCTGGACACCCAGCCCGACGAAGCTAAGCATCGAACCAATGATAATCACCCAGGCAATATCGATGCTCATTTTTGTCAGGATCGGAGAGAGTGTATTGGGCAGGATCTCGCGGAACAGGATGTGGGCAGTGCTGGCCCCAGTGACCTCGGCCGCGCTGACGAAGTACTCGTTGCGTAGGGCGGTGGTCAGACCGTAAACGAGCCGGGTGTACCAGGGCCACCACATCAATGATACGGCTAACATCCCGTTCCACAGGTTCGGTTTCAGTACGGAGGCGACCGCCAGGGCCAGGATCAACGGCGGTACGGCCAGAAAGATATCGGTGACACGCGTGATCAGAGTATCGATCCAGGCATCCTGGAAATAACCGGCCATTAATCCGAGCAATACCCCAGGTGGAACGACCAGGGCCAGCACCAACACCCCCATCAACAGGGATGAGCGAAGGCCAAAAATAATCCTGCTCAGGATATCGCGACCGATCTGGTCCGTGCCGAAGAGATACTGCAGACCCGGTGGTATTTTGGCGTTGGCAAAGTCGGTGAACGGGCCCGCGTGCTTGGGATGGGGTGCTACGAACGGCGCAAATATCGCAACCAGGATCAGCGAGACCACGATCACCAGACCGACCACCGACATCGGATTACGTGAGAACTTGTACCAGGCGCGCCCGAGGTTTTCGCGACGCGAAGCCCATTCCAGGTTTTTGATCTGCTCAGCGGAGATGGTCGTCTTCAATCGCTTCCTGCTGTTGATGACATTTTCCATAATATCAATCACTCCTTGCAGAGCGCAACCGGATGCGCGGATCGAGATAGGCGACGACCAGGTCGACGATGATGTTGGCGAGAATAAAAATTGCGCCAAATATCAGGATCACAGCGGAGATAGCATTCAGGTCCTTATGCAGCATGGCAGTCATCCCATAGCGTCCCAATCCAGGCCAGTTGAAGATCAATTCAACCAGGAAAGCGATGCTGATGGTGGCAGCAATATCCAAACCCAGGATCGAAATCGTCGGAATCAAAGATGGCTTAAGCAGGAGCCGGCCACTGACAATCCGTTCCGGAATACCCAGGGCGCGGGCAGCGGCAATGTAATCCTTGGAGAGATTGTCCGCCATGCTGGAGCGGGTGATGCGCGCCGCCTGGGCAATAGAGCCCATCGCCAGCGATACGGCGGGAAGGACCATATGCCATATAGCGTTAACAAAGACCTGCGGCTGCCAGGCAAGCAGCGCATCAATGGTGACCAAGCCGGTGCGCACCGGTGGCGCAGTAATGTTCTCGCTCAAGCGGCCGATGATCGGGAACCAATTCAGCGTAAAACCAAACAACAGGACGAACAGGATGGCAAAGACAAAGGATGGGGTGACGATCCCTGTGTAGGAGAAAACCCGCACGGCGTTATCGATCCAGGTATCCTTGTACCGGGCTGACAAAATCCCCAAGCCGATACCGGTGATCGATGAAATAACGGCGGCCAAGAATACCAGTTCCAATGAAGCCGGAAGAAATTCTTTGATGTCACTGGTCACCGGTCGCTGCGTGACCAGCGAAAGCCCAAAATCTCCCTGCAGCGCGCCTCCCAGCCAATAATAGTACTGTACAGGAAGGGGTTGGTCGAGGTGCATGCTGGCGCGAATGCGGTCCACCACCCACTGTGGAGCGCGAGCGCCGACCGCCATACGCGCAGGGTCGCCGGGCATGATCCGGGCGATAATAAAGATCACGATCGAGAGGCCCAGGAGCACAAAAATTGAGTACGCAATCCGCCGAAGCAAGAATCTTGATATGGACATCTCTAAATCACCTCATGGCGAAGACGCGGAGGTGCATAGGCTGAAATGACTTACCTCATCCTGTTTGACCAACCCCGCCCTCCTGGATTTATGGGAGGGATGCCTGTGGTTGGGTGGGTCGTGGGGAGGAGACCCACCCAACCATGGGGGTATAGGCACTGTTTTCCGGCCCAGGCACAACCCGGGCATTGTTGCGGGTCGCGTCCTATCGCGGGCAGCTACGGGCAGCTGACCCCGATTCCGGCCGCAAAGAGCTGGTAGCCCATGATCAGGCTGGTCTCGTTGCGGGCCGCCGGCCAATCGACGCAGTCGCGGAAGGCATGTTTCTCGACCTGGTCATAGATCCAGACCGACGCGGCCATATCGGCGAGCTGCTCCTGGATGGCGGAGTATTTTTCGTAGCGCTCCTGATCGTCCAGGGTTGCAAGCGCGTCGTCGATCGCCGCATCCAGCTCATCGTCCTGCAGCCACTCGACCTGCTGCCAGGTGCCTGTCGTGCTCGAGTGATAGCGCTGCTTCAGCATCAGGCCGGCCTCAGGGAGGTCCGAGGAAACATAGATGGTGGCAATATTCGGGCTGGTCTCGAGCGCGCTGGTGTTCTCCACCATGCTCAACCACGGCAGCTTGACAATCTCCACTGGCATGCCGATTTCGGCCAGGTTCGACTGGAAGAGCAGCGCCCACTTCTCCTCGTCGGGAACTTCCGCGACCCAGTGCAGCTGGATCGGGTAGTTGGCGATGTCGGCGGCATACTGGCACTGCGCCAGCTCCTCCTGGGCTTTCTCCAGGTCGCGCGTGTAGGTCAGGACGTCCGGATTGTGGCCTGCCAGCCCGGCGGGTACGGGGCCGACCATCTGCTCGGTGCCAGGCCACTCCAGCGCTACGGCAGCCTCGTAGTCGAACGCATAGGACATCGCCTTCCTGCAGTGCTCGTCGTCCGTTGGCGCCTTCTTGTTATTGACCATGTAGTAGAAGGAAGACATCGACGGCAGCGCAGCGATCTCGACTCCTTCCATGTCGTCCAGCGCCTGGTAGGCTTCGAAGGATTGCCACTGGTCAGAAATCTCGAGCTCACTGTTCTGCATCAGGCTGCGCACGGTGACCGCTTCGGTGGTGCCGATGAAGCGCACCTCGTCCGCGGCGTTGGGGTTGAACTCGCCCCACCAGTCGGTGAATTTCTCCATGAGCAGGTATTGCTCCAGGGGGAACTCCTTGACCTTGTAGGGGCCGGAGCCGGCGTCGTTGGTCTGCAGCCACTCCTTGCCATAATCGCCATTTTCGCCGTAAGGCCCATCGGCTTTGGTATTCTGGCGCACCAACTCCTCGTTAACCACGTACAGGCGAACCAGGCTGGGCAGGAACAAAGCGCTTGGCTGGTTCAGGGTGATTTCGAGGGTGTAGTCGTCGAGGGCCGTGATCTCCTTGACGTGTGGGGTCACCAGGTATGCATAGCCCTCGCCGATTTCCGCCAATCGATTGAAGCTGTACACCACATCGCTCGCCATCACTGGCGAGCCGTCGTGGAACGTGCCATCCTCACGGAGATTGAAAGTATAGACGCTGCCGTCTGGGGAGGCTTCCCAGGATTCAGCCAGCGCTGGATCGACTCCGCCGGCTGCATTGGGAAATACCAGGGAGTCGTACAGGTTGGCCAGCGAGGTTGAGCCAGCATAGTCGTTGCCAACGGCGGGATCGATACGGTTCGGCCAGGAGAAGGTAATGCGCAGGACGCGCTTGCCGGCTTCAGGGGCCGGCGCCTCGGTGGCGGCTGGCGCTTCCGGCTCTTCAGGCGCTGTTGTCGCGGCTGGTTCTTCAGGCGCCACAGTCGGCGGGGCCTGAGATGTTGTGCACTGGGTGAGCAGCAGGCTCACCAGGATCAGGACGCTAAGGATCAGCAGGTATTTTTTGTTCATCGAACTGGTCTCCTCCTTCCTTGATTTGGCTTTGTAAGTACTCAATTGGATCGCTTACAAAATCTGTGGACGTGAGTCTGATTTCTATACATCCGCTGTCAACCTCCTTCCTGGCCCGGCCACCGGACGCCGGCTCGCCCGGCCTGCTGGACCTTGGGTTTGCATCTTTAATAGTTCGCCCGGCTCCAGATCATCTCACAGGGCTGGTCACCCTCATTGGACCAGTTGCGAAGCAGCAGCGCATCGTAATGAATACTATCTCCGGCTTTTAATACGTATGTCTCGTCTGCGGCGACGACGGTTAACTCTCCGGAGAGCACGAAACACATCTCCTCACCGCGGTAAGGGTCAAATTCTTGTGGCAGAGAATGCGGCTGAATTACTACCCGGTAGACCTGCAGGGTGTTGTTTGCATCAGCAGGTGATAATGGATGGCGGACCATCCCTGAATCGAGAATTTCCGGCTGGCAAGCCTGACCAGCTCGCAGTACCAGAGTGGTATCAGCGCCAGATTCAAAAAAATAGCGCGGCTCGACATTCAGAGCTCTGGCGATACTCATTAAGGTGGTGAGCGATGGATTGGTCCGGTCGCGCTCGATCTGCGATAAATAACTGGTCGACAGGCTCACCTTACCGCCAAGATCTGCCAGGGTCATCGCCCGTTCCATGCGCAAAGCCTTCATGCGTTCGCCAATGCTGCTTTCCATGGATGCTTATTTCGATTCAAAAATCGGAAGTAACTGCTCAAAAAGTGGGGTGGAGATACGGATTGTCTCCGAATACTTAGAAGATCGAGGGAGTGATCATCGAAATTGCG
>DATCIL010000500.1:0-2176 GCA_036507795.1 Anaerolineales bacterium
GGACCGCCGCCCGGCTATCCCATCTGGCCGCGCTGGTTCTCGACCGTGTGCTTCGTCCACAACCGGGCCTTCAGCAATTACTTCGTGCTGGGGTTGATCATCGATACCATCCTGCGCACGGCATTCCCAGGCTTCTGGCGGTAACCTGCGCCGCTGCCCGGCTCCTCTTCACCGATTGTGAAGGGGAGCTTTTTTTTATGGCTCTTTGGGATTAAGTGGGGTTGGGGGCACACTCGACCAGGATGCGAAGGCGGAAATGGTTGAAGTTAGTGAACCCAAAAGCCCGCCGCTTAATCAATAGAGTGTGACTAAAACTGGTTGATTTCAAGGCGTTCCAGGTGCTCGAGCCAGTTGGTCTTGAGCGGAGTGCCATACAGTTCTCGATGGCGTTGGGCACGACGGAACCTATGAAAATCTTCCCAGTCGCCGTTCTCGTTCACGGCGCGTAAGGCTAACAATGCTCCTGCCCCTGCGATGGTCCAACGCATGCCGGACAGTTCCATCCGATCTTTGACAAGATGACGGCAAGTTCCTTCGATCACGCCGGTACCGATGGGCCAGCCTCGGCGCAAGTATTCTGCATAGTCCATATAGGGTAGATTCCGTTGAAAGTAATGGACCACTCCGCGCAGCGATCTGGCAGCCTGACTGTTGGGAGCCAGGGGAGCGGTCTTGTCTTCCAACAATTGGATGACTTGTGCGGTGTGGCTGGACAAGAGCTGAAGCGCTTGCGCCTCCACCCATTCGGTGCGATACGGGTCGGTTTCTCCATAGAGGGCCGTGCCTGCCTTCCAAAGATATTCCACGGCGTGGATGATGTCCAGGACGAGGGGAAAGTCTGGTAGGCAGGTCAACATCTGCTTTTGCAAAGGCTCTGCGCCATCGGTGAGCGCCACGCGTTGGCAGATGTGCTCGCCTTCGCGGCGCTGCACCCATCTCGCCAGGCGTTGGAGGGCCTGCTGTTTGCCCTTCAAACTGGCGAAGATTTGCTTGTGTCGGGGCGCCGGGCGCTCCGCAGGAGGCTCACCTTTCTTGAACAGGGCGTTGCGCACTTCTTGGGCAGTGCGGAAATAGGGATCAATCGTGTACACCGCAGTGGCAATGGCCTCTTTTTTCTGCGTTTTCTTGTCGCCTTTGCCGCGGCGCACCTTCACATCCAGCTCACGACGCACCAAGGGTACCCCTTTGCCATCCGCCTGGGCAACCAGGATCGGACCTTCCTCGGCGCTGGGGAACGTTGCTTTTTGAGTGTAGTACGCTTTGACAGTCTGGCTATGTTCCGCCACACTGGTCTCCAAGGCCAATTCGGGCAAGTTCAATCCCAGCAGGCGTGCCACCACCCGCAACCCTTTGCTATACGCCTCTTCCACTCCCAGCAATTCGGCGCTTTCTATCAGCAGATCGGAGTAGCAACGCTCGGGCAGGCTCAATGCCTCATCCAGCGGACTTTGCCCGCCGCCTCCCCAAGCATAGAAGTAGGCGCGCTCGAATGTCAGTTTGCCGAAGATCGAAAAGTAATCGCGCCCTTTCTGCGAATGGTACGGCAAGATTGTCTTGTTACGGTTCACCAGCGCTGCATGCGACTCGGCTTCCGCTCGCCGCATGACAAACAACCGCAACAACTGGTAGCCCATATGCAACACTTGTCGAAACAAATTTCGCTCCATTTGATCCATCGTCGCCATCTGTGCCTGCGGCCCGGTGACGAACGCCAGCAATCGCTCGAATTCTTCCCGCAGTTCGGGTATCATTTGTGTGGAGTTGAAAGTCATGGCGCACCTCCTGAGAAGAATGTTTTGTGCAAACCAATCATCCCAGAATCTCGCTTTGCTTTCAACTCCTTGTTTTTACCCAATATGCTACCAACTGATTTTAGTCACACTCTATTGAAAAGCAGATCTCACTCTCGTCCGCACAAATCCAGGAAATGGTCAACGGCACGTTCACCAACAACGGCTTCCTCATCGTTGCCGATACGGAACTGGACGACCGCTTCAATTACAGAACCTCCGATGCCAGCGCTGCGGCGAAGCGTCCCAAATTGGTAATTCAATATACTCTTCCGCAAGGAAAAGCACCCTCGAACGGCTTTGCGTTTGTGAACTACATCGTCCCCAGATCTCTTCAACAGAGCGGCTTGCTGAGCTTAACCCCCGCCGATGACGAGATCTGGGGA
>DATCIL010000501.1:0-14680 GCA_036507795.1 Anaerolineales bacterium
TACCCTGATCGAACTGGCCGGTGGGGAAAACATCGCCGCCAGTCTGGAGGACCAGTACCCGCAGATCAGCATCGAGGAACTACTGGTACAGGACCCGGACATCATCTTGCTGGGCGATGCCGCCTACGGCGCAACCCCGGAAGCGGTGGCGCAACGGACAGGGTGGAGCACGCTGAGCGCAGTTCAGAACGGGCAGATCTATCCCTTCAATGATGACCTGGCAAGCCGGCCGGGACCCAGGCTGGTGGATGGCCTGGAGGAGCTGGCCAGGCTGCTGCACCCGGAGGTATTTGAATAAGGGAAGAGGGGATAGGGAATAAGGGATCGGGCAGCCCGATCCCTTATTCCCTCGGCCTTATCCCCTATCCCTTAAAGATAGATGGCTACATTAAAGAGAGCTTACTTACAAAATCTCCTGCTGATGCTCTCCGCGCTGGTGTTCAGCGTGGCGATTGGGGCAGTGTTCATCCCGCCGGGCACGCTGACGCGCATGCTGGTCTCCTTTTTCCCAGGCGTAAGGCTGCAATTAGATTGGCCGGAGACTTTCAACGTGATCATCTTCAGCATCCGGCTGCCACACACGATCTTGATCGCAATGACCGGGGCGGCGCTATCCGGCAGCGGAGCCGTCTACCAGGGACTGTTCCGCAACCCCCTGGCAGATCCTTACCTGATCGGCGTCGCTTCAGGCGCCGGCTTGGGAGCGGTTTTGGCGATGTCGCTGCGCTGGCCCAACGACCTGCTGGGGCTGTTCACGATACCGGCGGCGGCTTTCGTGGGAGCGACCGCCACGGTGATTCTGGTGTATTTCCTGGCGAGGAGTGGCAAAAGCATGCCAACCACAACGCTGATCCTGGCGGGCGTGGCGGTGGGATCTTTTACTTCGGCACTGACCTCCTACTTGATGCTGAGATCCGAGGGCGAGGTGCGGCGGGCGCTGGCATGGCTGCTGGGCGGCTCCTCAATGAGCGGTTGGGACCCGGTCATGGCGGCGCTGCCGTATATTGCGATTGGTCTGGGAGCGCTGGTCTTCTCCGGGCACCCCTTGAACGTGCTACAGTTCGGTGATGAACAGGCGCAGCAGATGGGACTGAATGTAGAACGGATCAAGGCCTTTCTGGTCCTGGCGGCTTCGCTCACGACGGCGGCGGCGGTGGCCTTCTCAGGTGTGATCGGTTTCGTGGGCTTGATCGTCCCGCACCTGGTGCGCATCCTGTGGGGACCGGACTACCGCCACCTGGTGCCGCTATCGATCCTGGGCGGCGCGACGATGCTGCTGATCGCCGACCTGCTGGCGCGCATCCTGCTGGCGCCGCAGGAACTGCCAGTTGGCGTGATTACGGCGCTGGCCGGGGCACCCTTCTTTTTATGGGTGCTGCGGCGAGCGAAGGAGCGATCATTTTGGTAGGGATGTTAGAAATTCAGTCGTTGTATGTTGGCTATGGAAAAGAGACGGTTCTGGCGGATTTCACAATCAGCGTGAGGCCCGGCGAAGTGCTGGCGCTGGTCGGACCGAATGGAGCGGGAAAAACCACCCTGATCAAAGCCGTTAGCGGCGTACTGCAGGCGCAAGCGGGAATGATCCGGGTGAATGGAAAGGATCTCAATCGGCTCCCTGCCATGGAACGAGCCCGCTACCTGGCAGTCGTCCCGCAAGCACGCAACCTACCGGCGGCTTTTACCGTCTGGCAAACGGTGATGATGGGCAGGACGCCTTTTCTGGGATGGCTGGGGAAGGCCAGCGAACAGGACCGCGCTCGGGCGCGCTGGGCGCTGGAACGCACTGATACGCTATCCCTGGCCAAGCGGCGGGTAGACGAGCTGTCCGGGGGCGAACAGCAACGCGTTTTGCTGGCTCGAGCGCTTGCACAGGATACGCCGATCTTGCTGATGGACGAGCCAACCGCCCATCTTGACCTGCAGCACCAATCCAACCTGCTCAACCTGACCCGCCGGCTGGCGGAAGAGCAAGACCTGGCGGTGCTAATGGCGCTGCACGACCTGAACTTAGTAGCTCTGTACGCCGACCGGGCAGCTTTACTGGTCGAGGGTCGTTTGCGGGCCGCGGGGACGCCCTCTGAGGTGCTCACCCCGCAACGCCTGTCTGAGGTTTACCAGATCCCGCTGCACGTGATCGCCCATCCCGAATACGGCACGCCGCTAGTGCTGCCGGATGGGAGGCAGAAAGTTTCGACAAGCTCAACTTGACTAATTATCTATCAGATTCTTGATCACCTGGCCAAATTCGGAGACGGAGAATGGCTTTTGCAGCCAATGGACACTGCCCGCTTCCAATAATGCCTGTTCATCCAGCTGCAGGGGATGCCCGGTAATAAACAACATCTTGACGCCAGGCCAGCGATCACTAAGCTCAAGGTAGAGATCGACGCCGCCCATCTCCGGCATGACTACATCGCTGACCACCAGGCTGACCGATTCCCCCTGATATTCATAAATCCGCAAGGCTTCCAGGCCATTCCCAGCCGTGAGCACCACATAGTTATGGGTTTCTAACATGTCCTGCAAAGCATCGCGCGTGATGCGATCGTCTTCTACCAGAAGGATGAGCTGACCTTCCCCAATTATCTGCGGAGCTTCTTCCTGGGCGCTTATCTGGCTCTGGGGAACAGGAAGACCGGGGAGGTAAATCTCGAAGCGAGTGCCTTTTCCCGGCTGGCTTACAACGTCGATATGCCCACCATGCTGCTTGATAATGCCATAAGCCTGCGCCAGTCCCAGGCCTGTACCCTCGCCATATGGCTTGGTGGAAAAGAAAGGCTCGAAAATATGCGGGATCGACTCGGAAGAGATACCAACGCCGCTGTCGCGCACCGTGATGTGAACCCAATCGCCGGGCTGCATTTCTGGCACAAGGAGAGGATCTTCGGGAGCTAATTTGAGGCGGGTAATTTCAAAGCTGAGCGTGCCGCCTTCGGGCATGGCGTCGCGGGCGTTCACGGCCAGATTCATGAAAACCTGCTGCAGGCGGGTCGGATCGGCTTTGATCAGATAAACCCCGGGCTGGTAGATGAGTTCGAGGTGTATGGTCTCAGGCAGGAGACGTTCCAGCAACCGATCTAATTCCTTGATAAATGGCAAAACATCCAGAGTGCTCTGCTCCATAACCGAACGGCGGCTGAAGTCGAGAATCTGCCGGATCAGGCTGGATGCTCGCTGCACCTGCTGCTGAATGATGGATAAGCGTTCGTGCCCTCCAGGGATTATTTCAATATCACGTTCCAACAAATCCGTGTAGACCATAATAGCGGCCATGATGTTGTTGAAATCATGAGCGATGCCAGCCGCCAGCTGACCAACTGTGGCCAGCCGTTCCTGCATGCTGATGCGAGCTTGTTTTTCGCGCTCTTCGGTGACCTCGCGCACGGAGATCACCCACTGTGGCCGTTCTTCGCCCAAGGGCCGGGCTTCCGCTTCGAAAATGCGCGGCGGCGAACCTTCTAGCGTAATCTCAACGGGCAGCGGGCTGGCATGATGAGCGATCAGGTCTGCTATGGAATAGGGTCCCAGCTGAGAAAGCGGACTGCCCGGTTCATCAGTTCCAAGCAGGCCCAGGATCTCGCGACCCAGGGAATTGGCGACCACCAGGCGATAGTCGGCATCCAGGAGCAGAACGCCGGCCGGCAGGTGCTCCATTAAACTTTCGAGGCGATACTGTTCGGCGGCGAGCATATCCACCAGGCTCTGGACTTGTTGGTAGCGCCCGGCATTGCTGAGGGCGAGCCCAACCTGGTGACAGATCGCCTGAAGCAGCTCCAGGTGATCTTTCGAGAAGGCATTAGGGCGGCGGTGCAGCACAGCGAGGATGCCCAACAAACGATCCCCCTGGAGAATCGGGGCAATCAGCGCAGAATGAACGTCTTCGTCCATTCCAGGGATGAAGTGCCAGCGAGGATCGCCACCTACATCGCCAGTAATAACAGGTTGGCGATGTTCGGCCACCCAGCCTGCCAGGCCAACGCCCAAACTCAAATTTAGTTTTCTATCCAGGGCGGCGATATCCTGGGGATCGCGCCCATGTATGGCGCGCAAGCTGAGACGCTGGCCTTCCTCCGGCTGATAGAGAAAGGCTTCCCCTAAAAGTCCCTCCAGGGCTTTGCAAGTAAGGGTAACGGCACGGTGTAAGATCTCGTCAACATCCAGGCTGATGGCGAGCTCACGCCCGATATCATAAAGCAAGCCCAGGTGGCGACGCTCGGTCGCCGCCTCTTGGAACAGGCGGGCATTCTCAATCGCAATTGCAGCCTGGTCGCTGAACAAGCGCAGAATACCGAGGTCGTCCTCGGTGAAAGCGCCGGTTTGAGCGGAGGCGATATTCATCACCCCAACTACTCGGGCGCCAATCTTCAACGGTAATCCCACGATGGAACCATGCCACTCTTCAGGAGCATCCTCATAGAGAGGGTGCCTGCGAATATCCTCGACGATCACCGGCTCGCCTGAGCGGGCGACCGTATACGTTAAACCGGCCGGGCGAGGCCCGGCGACGGGTTGCCCGCGGCGACCATCCTCCCAGAGGGCTGCGCCGAAGGCCAGCTGGCCGCCGCCTTCCTTCGAATAAAGAAATATGTGGGCGACCTGTACTTTGGAAAGAAGGTTTAAGGTGCTTTTCAAGATAGCGTCGAGAACATCACCCAGATCTAGGCTACTGGATAGGCTGAGGCTGGCCTGGCGTAATGCTTCCTCCGCTAGTTTACGCTTCGTGATGTCAAAAGCTGTTCCCAGGATGGCCGGCTGGCCCTCGTATTCAATAGCGCCTCCGTTGAAGTCGACCCAGCGCACTTCTCCTTTCTTGGTGATCATCATAAATTCATAGCGGACAGGTACTGTCCTGCTATGCTGCCGGGCAAGGCCGCGCCGGCGAACGAGGCCATGAGAATCGGGATGGATGAGGTCCCACAGGCTCATTTGAGAAATCTCCTCGCTGGTATAACCGGTAAGGGTTTCTGTAGCGGGATTGACGTAGCGGAATCTATCCCCCTGGTAAATAAAGATTGCAGAGGCGGTAGTTTCGGTCAGCGTGCGAAACTTGGCCTCGCTCTGGCGCAAGGCTTCGGCGATTAATTGATGATTCCCAATCTCTTGTTCTGAGAGCGAGCCAGCTGCCATGATGCTCATTATAGAACATTTTGGGCAGGATGGAAGAGTGAAGAGTGAAACGTGAAGCGTGAGAGCGTATCGGGTATACTAATTAAGTTAAAATACCCTCATGTCCCTTACCCAGAAAGTCAAGGCCGAAGCGCGGCGCCTCGGCTTCCAGCTCGTCGGCGTGACCAGCCCGGACCCTCCGCCTCACTTCGACGTCTACGAAAGATGGCTGGCTGCCGGCCGTCACGGCGAGATGGGCTATCTGATAACCGAGCGCGCTCGCCAGCGCCGTGCCAACCCACACCAGATCCTGCCGGAGTGTCGCGCCATCCTGGTGCTGGGCGCGCCCTATCCTGCGCCAACTTCGGCACGGCAGGAAGACGGAGCCGTGCCATCCGCCAACGGGCAGGACCACTCTCGCCGGGAACCGGCTGAGACGGCTGGCCGACTGGCCTGCTATGCCTGGGGCGACGATTACCACCACGTCTTCAAGGAGCGCTTGAAATCGCTGGTGGCCTTTATCGAAGGGAAGGTCGGGCATGAAGTTCCCAACCGCTGGTACACGGACACCGGGCCAATCCTGGAGCGCGAACTTGCCCAGCGCGCCGGCCTGGGTTGGATCGGCAAAAACACTTGCTTGATAAATCCCCAACACGGTTCTTACTTCCTGCTGGCCGAGATCCTGCTGGGCATCCATCTTGAACCCGATCCGCCCTTCGTCCCCGACCAATGCGGCTCCTGCACGCGCTGCCTGGAGGCCTGCCCAACCCAGTGTATCCTCCCCGACCGGACGATCGACGCCAGCCGCTGTATCTCCTACCTGACCATCGAGCTCAAAGGTCCGATTCCTGATGAACTGCGCCCCCAAATGGGCGAGTGGGTCTTCGGCTGTGACGTTTGCCAGCAGGTTTGCCCCTGGAACGAGCGCTTCGCCTCCCCGCAGGGCGACCCGGCTTTTGCTCCCCGCGCGGACGTTCCCCTGGTGAATCTGGTGCAGGAGATGGCGCTCACGCCGGAAGCGTTTCACCACAAATTCAAGGGCAGCCCGGTTAAGCGCCCGAAAAGGCGCGGCTACCTGCGCAATGTTGCGGTTGCCCTGGGCAACGCGGGCGATGCCGCCGCGGTGCCTGCGCTAAGCGAAGCCCTTCTGCACGACTCGGAAGCGCTCATCCGCGGCCACGCCGCCTGGGCCCTCGGTCGCATTGGCGGCGATGCTGTCCGCCAGGCGCTGGAGGCTGCCAGGGAACAAGAACCTGACCCGTACGTTCAGGAAGAAATCTTGGCAGCGCTCGCCAGAGCCAACCAGATGAGAGTCCACTAAGGTCACGAAGAGAAAGAAAAGCGCTAAACCCGCCCTCATCGGGATACACCTCTTATTGCCTATTCATTCTCCCTTTACCCTTAACCATGTCGCATCACCGCAGCATCCTGCTCACTTTCCTGGCCATCAGTTTCTTTACGGCGTGCACCTCGCCATCTTCAAGGCAGCGTTCCGAGCGACATTCTCCGTCGCCGTCGTCGTTGCCGCTCTCCAACACCACGTCTGAATTCAACCTTCCTGCCTCTAACGCTGACCAGATCGATTCCAACCCCGCGACGCCTATCCCCTCTCCCTCAAGCCTTACCCCCACATCCTCCAGCGCCGATCCTTCATTCCCCACTCCCTCATTATCCCCGAGCCCTTACCCCTTATCCCCTCTCCCTTCCTCCTCTTCCGAGCGACGTTCTCCGTCGCCGCTCCCTGGCACCCCAGCTCCACCGCACCCCAGCTCCACCACCACCCTCCTCTTCACCGGCGTGATCGTTCCCGCCCGTTGCGTCCAGGCCGCCATCGACGAGCGCGGCGACCCGCATTACCCTTACGTCGAAGTGCGAGAAATTATCTTGGAAGCGGATCTGGCGGTCGGCACGCTGAATGCCACCATCAGCGATTACCCGCCGCGCACCGGCTGCGTGCCGACCTACGTCCTGGTCGGCGGCTCCGAAAACTCTGACGCCCTGGCCAATGCTGGCTTTGATATGATGAGCGTCGCCACCAACCACATCAAGAACTGCGGTATCAGCAACTGCGGCGATCGCGCCTTCTTCGACACCCTGGCCAACCTGCGCCGGGCGGGCATCCTCCCGGTAGGCGCCGCGGAAAACCTGGCGGAGGCCATGCAGCCGGTAGTCGTCACGCTTAACGGCGTGCGCTTTGGGATTGTCTCCCTGGGGCAGCTCGAGCCACTCGCTTTTGCCACCGAGGACACCCCCGGCATTGCCGTGCTGAATCCGGAAAACCTGCGGGCGGCCATCGCCGCTGCCCGGCAAGTCTCCGACGTAGTCATCGCCATGCCACACTGGGGGCCTGAGGATTCCCCCCTGCCCAACTGGATCCAGCGCGACCTGGCCGGTGTGGCTGTCGATGCCGGGGCGGATCTGGTGGTCGGCAACCACACGCACGTCGTTCAGGCAGTCACAGAGATCGACGGCGTGCCTGTATTTTATGGCCTGGGGAATTTCGTCTTCGACCAGGCCTGGGCGCGCGATCACCAGCAGGGCGTCATCTTGCAAATCTACTTCGAAGGAGACCGCTACAGTGGATATGAATTCATCCCCACCCATGTGGACGGCGACGGGCGCGTTCACCTTGCCGGCGAGGATGAAGCCGCCGAAATATTAGCGCGCATTGAGGCAGTCAGCCAGCAGCTGCCCTGAGTTTCAGCTGCACCGTCTTCCCCGCCCATGCCGCCAGGAAAAACGCTGTCGTCGTCAGCACGATCACGGGCCCCGAAGCCATGTTAAGGTAATAAGAAAGGTATAGACCAACCACCCCCGATATGGAACCAAGCGCGGCCGCCAGGGCCATCATCTTCGGCAGCCGGCTGGTGAGCAGATAAGCCGTGGCCGCCGGTGTAATCAGCATCGCCACCATCAGCGCTACCCCTACGATTTGGAGCGAAACCACGATGGACATGGCGATAAGAACCAGGAGCAAATATTCAAAGAACTTGCCGGGGAGCCGCAGGGTGGATGCCAGGACTGGGTCGAAAGAAAGTACCAGGAACTCTTTATAAAAAACCAGGATGGTCAGGATAATCAGGCCTGTAAAGATCCCCGTCTGCCACAGATCGCTATTCGAAACACCCAAAACGTTGCCGAATAAAAAGTGTGTCAGGTCCACGGTATAGCTTCGCACGGTAGAGATCAGGGCGATGCCCAGGGCAAACATCCCTGCGAAGATAATCCCAATGGCGGTGTCCTCTTTCACCCGGGCGCCCTTCGTCACCGCCCCTATCCCAATTGAGGTCAATATGGCGGTGAGCAGCGCCCACCAGAACAAGGGGCCTCTGGCACCGCCGCTGAACAAATAGCCCACGGCGATCCCCGGCAGGATGGCGTGTGCCAGGGCATCGCCGAAGAAGGCCATTCCGCGCAGCACCACGTAGGTCCCTACGGTGGCAGCGACGACCCCGACCATGAGCGCGGCGATCAGGCCGCGCACCATGAAAGGATAGTTCAACGGTGCTAATAAAAGTTCACTAATGTTCATGTCTTTTTGATCTGGTCGGTCCTGGCTCCCTCCAAATCTCTCCCTCATCGCAACAGGTATCGCTGACCGCCAGCAGCTGGTCCCCGGCCTCCACCAGGTGCAGGTGGTCGCCATAAGCCTGCACCAGCCGGTTGGAGGTGAATATCTCCTCTGGCTTTCCAAAACCCAGCAATTTGCGGTTGATCAGCATTACCTGGTCAAAGTATTCGGCTGCCAGCTTCAGGTCGTGCATCGCCACCATAACCGTAGTCCCGCGCTGGCTCAAGAACTTTAAGATTTCCAGGATATCATCTTGAGAATTCACATCGAGGCCCGCCAGCGGCTCGTCCATCAGCATCAGTTCGGCCTCCTGCGCCAGCGCCCGGGCGATGAACATTCTCTGCTGCTGGCCGCCGGAGAGCTCTCCGATCTGCCGGTCTTCCAAGTCTTCCAGCCGGGTAACTCTCAGAGCGTTGTGGACGATTTCCCAGTCCCTGGTGCGCGGCCAGCGCAGCGGTCCCAATTTAGCGATGCGCCCCATCATGACCACATCGGCGACACTGACCGGGAACTGCCAGTCAACCTGGCTGCGCTGCGGCAGGTAAGCAATGCAGATGTGCCCGCCCGGTTTGTCCCCGTAAATTTCTACCCGTCCGCCGGAGGGTTCCAGCACCCCGGCGATTACCTTGAATAATGTGCTCTTTCCTGCGCCGTTGGGCCCTACCACCGCCACGCGCCCGCTGGTCGGTACCTGGAAAGACACATCGTCGAGCGCGGGGCGCCCGTTGTAACGCACGGTAAGCCCGTAAACCTCGAGGATGGGCGCCCCCGGCTTATGGTCTGCACCTCTGCGCATAACCTGCGATTTTTGCAACCGTTCAAGTACCATATTCTCTTCCCTTCACATAAAACTTCAGGCCTGGACGCGGATGGCGGCAAAAGGCGCCGCTCAGTGGAAAATGCGGATTATTTGAGGTCTTTATGTTTCAGTACCATCTGATTAATCATCTCTGAATTCATCCGCGTTCATCGGCGCTCGTCCGCGTACCATCCTAATATCCTAAACCTTATTTGCTCTGGGCCAGCGCCTTCACGATGGCGGCAACATCATACCGCATCAGATCGATGTAGCTATCCGCTTCTCCGCCTGCTTCGGTCAGCGAATCCGTGTACAGCGGGACCACTTGAACGCCGGCGTCCCGGGCGATGCGTTCTGCCAGGGCGGGGTTGACTGTTTGCCCAACAAAAATGGCCGGGACACGCAGCTGCTCGATTTTATCTTCCAGGCCGGCAATCTGCTGCGCGGAGGGCTCTGCCCCGGCGCTGAAGCTCGGGATTACCGCCCCAACCTGCTCGAATCCATACCGTTCGGCGAAATATCCAAACACCTGGTGGTCCGTTACCAGTTTGCGGTTCTCTTTGGGCAGCTTCCCGACCTGTTCCTGAATCCATCGATCCAGGTCTTCAAGTTCGCGGCGATATCCCTCGGCGTTGCCGGCATAGATTTGCGCGTTCGTTGGATCAAGATCGCTCAAAGCCTGTTCGATGTTCTGAGTCCAGACGATCACATTGTTTGGGTCGAACCAGACGTGTGGGTCCACTCCCTCGGCTTCGTGCTCTTCATCTTCATCACCAGCGTGCGCATCCTCGATGTGGCGCAGCTCAATACCTTCTGAAACGGAAACGACTTCGCTATCTTCCCGGGCATTCTCCAGCAGACTCTCGAGAAACGTCTCCAGCCCGGCGCCGTTTGCAAAAATCAAGTCCGCATCGGCGATGGCGGTCAGGTCCTGTGGGGCCGGTTCGAATGTGTGTGGATCAGTGCCAGCAGGCAGCAGCACGGTGAGGTCGATTGATTCGCCGCCGATCTGAGCGACCACATCCCCCACAATGGTCGTCGTTGCCACGATTCTTAATCGGCCGTCGCCAGCCTCGTCAGCTGTGTTCGAATCGCCGCTCGTCGCACACGCGGCAAGCAAGAACAGCAGGAGACCAATTCCGGCTCCCAGGTAAAAAGTATTGTGCTGAATTTTTCTGGTCGTATGCCTCATGTCAGATCCTCAACTCCTGGAAACTTGGGTGCCATTCTGCTGGCATTTACTGCACCAACCAAACAGCTGCAGCCAATGTTCTTGCACCAAGAAGCCGCTTTCGTTCTCCACTCTTTCCACCAGACCATCAAGTTTATCCCCCTGAAAATATTCCACTTTATTGCAGGCCTTACAGATCAGCAGGTGTTGGTGACCGGACACCGCGGCAATATACGCCTCGCAGCCGTCCGGTTGGTGGACCTGCTGGATCAAGCCGAGTTCTTCCAGCTTGGCCAGTGTGCGGTAAACGGTGACCAGCCCTAAAGAATCATAGCGCTGGCGCGCCAGGTCGTACACCTCCGTGGGGTTTAAGGTGCGTTCGCTGTGAGCAAGGATTTCGATGACTGCCCGCCGTGACTCTGTCAGACGGTAGCCGTTCTTTTGTAACCTGGCCAGCCACTCATAGACGCGAGGGTCCATAACAGAACTTCGCCGCTCCTTAATGAAAACGATTTTCATTTTCATTATAAGTGAAGTGATTTGAAATGGGAATAGCGCCCCTCGGGTCATTTAAAGTAATATGGGCTCGCAAGTTATCCTCACGAGCCCAATGGTTCACTTTCTACCTGTATTTTCGTTATTGGGTTGGCGTTGGTGTAGCTGTCGCTTCGGGTTCAGCGGTTCCGGTTACCTGGGCGGTGAGCGAAGCAGCTGGCCCGGGCGTGCTGGTCGGGACCGGTGTGGCGATATTCACCGGAATGACCAGCCTTTGACCGGTAAAAATCTCGTTGGCGTTCTCCAACTCATTTTCCTCCAGGATAGCGTCGACCGTGCTGTTGAATCGCACGGCGATCCCCTCCAAGCTGTCGCCGCCTTTCACCAGGTACTCGATGGTGCCGCGGAAGCCTTCAGGAAGAGGCGTCTCAGTCGGTAAGGGTAAGTCGGGATTTGGGACGATCAGCTCGTCGCCTACTCGGATCACGCTCTCATTGGACATATTGTTGAGCGCCATGAGAACGAGCAGGTCTACCCCAAACTGTTCTGCGATCGAGAACAGGGTATCATCTTCCTGGACGGTGTAAATGAAGGGAGCTGAGGCCGTCGGCGTCTGTGTCACGGTTGGTGTTTCTGTGATCGTTGGCGTTTCAGTTGGCGTGGATGTGGCTGTCGCCGTTTGTGTAGCTGTCGCCGTCACAGTCGGGGTGGCAGTCTCCGTGGCAAGGAAGGAAAATGCCAGCCGGTCTGGATTGGTGAACCACAAGATTAATACGACAATTCCAACTGCGACGAGTACGATGGCAATGCCGCCTATAAAAAAGGGGCGGGTGCTTTGGCGCCGCTTCCGGTAGGATTCGATCACGTTTTGGACTGAGTCTTTGTCGCTCATAGTTTCTCCATTTCACCTGGCTCCGCAGGTGGGCATTGTAACCGCGTGATTCTACCCGATTTTGGTCGTCCCTGCGCATCCCCTCTCCCCTTTTTTCAGAGGTTACTCCAAAAGTTTTGTAGGATATAATCCCGCTTAGCCCTTATGTCAAGTCCCCAAATTTTACTCGAGGAGGATAGCGATGCGCATTGCGGTTTTCGGTGCTGGCGGCGTCGGCGGGTATTTCGGTGGTCGGCTGGCTCACGCGGGCGAGGACGTAGTTTTTATCGCCAGAGGTGAGCATTTACGGGCTATGCGTGAGAAAGGCTTGCGGGTGGTTAGTATCAAGGGGGATTTTGTTATGAACCCGGTTCAGGCGACAGATAATCCAATAGAAGCAGGAGAAGTTGAAGCCATTTTAGTTGCTGTGAAAGCCTGGCAGGTGCCGGATGCCGCCCGGGCGATTCGCCCAATGGTTGGTGAAAATACTTTTGTAGTTCCATTACAAAACGGGGTTGAGGCTCCCGCTCAACTCATCGATGTTCTCGGTAAGGAACATGTGTTAGGGGGCCTGTGCCATATTGTCAGCTTCATTGCCGGACCGGGTCACATTCGCCATGCCGGTATCGATCCGCATGTGGCTTTTGCGGAGCTGGAAGGGAGGAAAAGCGAACGAGCAGAAAGGCTGAGGGCCGCTTTTGAGCGGGCCGGGGTGCGGGCGGAGGTCCCTGACGACATCCAGGCTGCCATGTGGGAGAAGTTCCTCTTTATTGCGGCAATCAGCGGCGTAGGGGCGGTCACTCACGCTCCGGCGGGCGTAATGCGAAGTTTGCCCGAGACGCGCCTGCTGCTCGAAAAAGCCATGCAGGAGGTGGTCGCTGTCGGGAAAGCCCACCAGGTCAATCTTCCGGAAGGCGTGGTTGAAAAGACCATGACCTTCATAGACAATTTGCCGCAGGGCGCTACCGCCTCCATGCAGCGCGATATCCTGGAGGGCAGGCCTTCGGAACTCAATTCTCAGAACGGCGCGGTTATACGCCTCGGTTTAGAAAACGGCGTTCCAACCCCAATTCACGCTTTTCTATATAGTAGTCTGCTGCCGCGAGAACTCCGGGCTCGTGGGGAACTCGACTTTTAGAGCAATTTCTGCTCTAACTCCCTGGCTTTTTGAACCATATCCGGATCAGGGATGTCTTTCAGATTGTAGTAGGTCAGCCCATCGACGAGGTAGCGGGTCTGTGTACTGTCTTTCTGAACGCTGATGGTGTGCGAGGGGTTTCTGGCTTCGATGGTCTTCTGGTTTCCGATCAACACCTGGCGCAGCGTTTCAGGCTCTCTTTGCCAGAGATCTTCTCCGCGAACTGTTTTCGCAAGCAGTTTCTCGGTCATCTTGCGTAATTCTCGATCGGGTATCTCTTCCAAACTGCTGTAAGTGATCCCGTTGACCACGAAGCGGCTCCGGTCGTTGATCATTTCAATGCGGATATTATAGGAAGCGGTTTGCAGCTGTGAGGAAAATCCTTCTTCATCAACCCGCTCGGGAATGATGTCATTTACGCTGGGCATTTCCATCTGCGGCCGGCTCTCGAACGGGTCTGCGGCGGGCTGCGCCGCGGGCGCCGCTGGCGGCTTTGTGATTGTTCTATCCGATCGAAGGCGCCAGACCAGCACAATGGCGAACACTAACAATAGAAGCCCGGCTATTGCCATAACGATGGGCGAAGATAAATCTATCATTTTTACCTCCCTTTATTACGCACGAATACTTCCCCAAATTATCCCAGCTGTACTATTTAATCATACCGCACGATAGCGCAGCCGTACGGCGGCGTTTGCGCTGGATCGGGCCGTTCTCCCGCCAATACTGCTTCTACAGCATCCTGCAAATATTGCTGCGTGGGTGTTTTCTGCCGGAAGGTGACGTCGTTGAAAGCGCCCTGGTAGCGCAGGATTCCATTCTTATCCAGCACAAAAATGTGCGGCGTGGCCTGGGCGCCGTACAGGTCGGCAACGTGCTGGTATTTGTCGTGCAGCACCAGCGGCAAGCCGCGTTCCGCCGCTACCTCGTTAAGCAGAGGCGGAGCCTCGTTGGCATTCGCCGCAATAGGTAAGAGTACAACCTCGTCTCCCCGGTCTTCAATTAAGGGCAGCAGCGCTTCATCGGCGCGCTGCGCCCAAGGGCATTCAGCCGACCAAAAGTTAAGGATCACAATTTGACCGCGTAAGTCTGATAAGGTATGGACTCTCCCGTTTAGGTCACTCAGCGTAAAGTCGGGGGCGGGTTGGTCAATGTCTATACGATTCTTCATTGACTTTTCACCTTCTCCTTATCCAAATGTTACCAGCCACTCATTCCGCAGCCATTTTACCGCACCGGTCTCCCTAAACTATTATAACTGAGCCGTCATTCCAACCGGCTCGCTACCTCCTGCTCCCCTACTCCCTCGCTCCCCTGCTCCCTTGCTCCCCAGCAGCGCTCTCCGCTGCCGCTCAGGGTAAATTAACCATTGGATGGTAGAATGATCACCATGAGACGGTGGCAATTCTGGCTGGGCATCGTCATCAGCCTGGTTTTTCTTTATCTTGCTTTGCGTGGCCTGCGCCTGGATGAGGTAGGCGGCGCCCTTCAAGGTGCCAATTACTGGTGGTTATTACCCGGCGTAGCCG
>DATCIL010000502.1:0-1607 GCA_036507795.1 Anaerolineales bacterium
GATTTTCCCTGCGTGCTGGGAGGGGAGATCGTGTTTCTCTGCTGGCGCTACGGCGAAGAGGGCGTCGGCTACTGGCACCGCATCGAAGACGGCTTCGCCGGCCGCCGCCCGCTGCTCGACGCCGAAGAGGACGAGGGCGGCGGCAACGTCTCATATCACTAAACCTCCGTTCACTCCCTTTTTTCAATCCACTTCATTGCAGTGTCCGTCGCGATGCGGGATCGTTTCCGACGCCCCGTATCGAAGAGTCATAATCTTTCCAATATTAAATTTCCCCAGAGCACCAGTCCCCGATTCCCATGTCCCTGAAATTACTTAGAAATCTCGTCGCCCATTGCAGCTCAAGATGAAAGTCCGAATTGGGAAAAAGTTTGTACTCTACGTGGCTATCTATTGACGCAGCATGTGCAGTTTGAGATTTTGATGGAGTGGCAAAACAAGGAACCCAGCAGGGGGTTAGGTTCTTCAGGCTGGCTGTATTTCGGACCATTTTTAGTTTCAGTGGGGGAGGCGCCCCGGGAAGATGACGATTGCGTTTAGATGGCCATTCATCCAAGGTCTCGCTCTTTGTTCTATCATCGCAGTAGTTGGACCGGCCCATTCCCAGATTTGCCTTTCCCCTCCCTCAGGCCTGGCAGGCTGGTGGCCGCTGGAGGAGGCAAGCGGCATCGAGGTGAACGGACCTGTTTTTGTTCAGGGAAAGGTAGGCCGGGCGCTGAGCTTTGATGGCACGAATGACTACCTCCAGTTAAACAACAAGCCCGCCAATCCTTTTCCGGCATCGGGTTTCACGTATGAGTTTTGGATCAACCCTTCGGATACCCCTGCGGGTCGAAGTCGAACGATTGTTTCCAATCATCATGCATTTGGCAATTGGTGGAACGGGATTTCACTGGTCAGCGGGAAGGTCGAACTGCTCCTGCAGAATGCGGCCGTAGGGTCGTTTTCATGGACGACGCAGAGTGCGCTGGCAGCCAACGCTTGGTCCCATGTGGCCGTTGTCTACCAGCATCAGGGAACTCAGGCCACGGACGCCATCATCTATATTAATGGAGTTCCTCAGGCTGTGAATATCTCGGGTCCATCGGGAAGCTATGCTTCGTTCGTGCCTGGCTACAATCCTTCGGATAATCTGGGTCTTGCCATAGGGCGCCTGCTCGAGGACATCCCAGGGGCCTATTTCAAGGGACTTATGGATGAGGTGAGCTTTTATAACCGCTCCCTGTCCGGAAGCGAGATTGCGGCCATCTATCAGGCAGACAGCAGCGGTAAATGTAAGGAGAGTTGCGACCAGATTCCTCAGGGGCTGGTTAGTCTGTGGTCGGGCGAGGGCCATGGCCTCGATCTGGCCGTACTAGAGGATGGCGCGGCCAACAACGGCCTGCTGGTGGGCGGAATCGGATTTGATCAGGGTATCGTAGGCTCAGCTTTCGATTTCGACGGCCTCGATGATTTTATTGATCTCAATAACGGCTTGTACGGTCCTTTTCCGGCATCGGGTTTCACGTATGAGTTTTGGATCAACCCTTCGGATACCCCTGCGGGTCGAAGTCGAACGATTGTTTCCAATCATCATGCATTTGGCAATTGGTGGAACGGGATTTCAC
>DATCIL010000503.1:0-6388 GCA_036507795.1 Anaerolineales bacterium
CTGCACTACGTTCCCGATGTCACCGCCCGTAATCTGGCCACAAAAAAAAGCCATACCATTGGTTTGCTGCTGACCGATATTGGCGGCGATTTTTTTGCGCCGTTGTTGAGCGGCATCGAAGCTGCTGCCAGCGAAAATGGATACGATTTGTTGATCTCCTCTTTGCGCAATCCCAAACCTCGCCAGACTCTGCCACCGGTTGGTCCACATAACACGGATGGCGTACTTGCCTTCGCCGACAGCCTTAAAGAGGAAACTTTACGCTGGTTCCACAAAAAGCAATTCCCCATCGTACTTCTACATCGCTCCTCCCCACCAGATCTTCAAATCCCATGTGTAACTGTTGAGAACAAAGCCGCTTCGTCTAAAATCGTCGAACATCTGATCGAAGTTCATGGACGGCGAAAGATTATCTATTTGCGCGGCCCGGAGGAGCAGGAGGACTCGTACTGGCGAGAACTGGGCTACAACGAGGCACTCGAAGCGCATGGCATACCTCTCGTGCCCAGCTGGGTTGCGGCAGGCCATTTCGATCGCCAGGTAGCTTACCAATCCATGCAACAACTCATCGCTTCTGGAGTGGAATTTGACGCTGTTTTCTCCGGCGATGACGAGGCTGCCGTCGGGGTGCTAGAGGCACTGAAGGATGCAGGAAAGCGCGTACCTGAGGATGTATCCGTAGTGGGTTTCGACGATCAGCATATGTCCCCCTACCTCACGCCGCCTCTTACCACCGTCCGTGCTCCGACCCACGATGTCGGCTACGAAGCAACCCGTCGGTTATTCGATCTCATCCATACTGGTCAGGCAACGCCACTCACCTTGCTGCCGACCCATATCGTGCTGCGCCGCTCTTGTGGATGCGCCCACGTCGAGTAATCATCCGGGCTGAAATCGGCTTCGATATACCCCTGGCGAGCTTCAGGAGGTGAGTTATAAGGCCATAATTGAGATAAGTGCAAGATCGGATCTCAAGCCCGGTAGGACCTGGTGCGAAACCCTCGAGGCCAGGGTTTCGGGCAATGGCAGCGGTTGAAACGCCGCTCGAACGGTGCAAACGAATTAACGGAGGATGTGAAAATGAAGATCGCTAACCAACCTTTTTGGCTGCGGTTGCTTGTAGCAGCGCTGATATTATTTGTCCTGGCAACGATCGCGACGGCCTGCCAACCGGCTGCTCCCACCGCAGAACCTGCAGCTGGAGAAACAGAAGAAGAGGCCGCCTCACCAGCAGAGGGGGAACGCACGCTCACGGCGTGGGGATTTGTGTGGACCGCCGACTGGCTGGATGCAATTGCCCCAGGCTTTGAGGCCGAGCACCCCGGTGTAAAACTCAAGGTAGAACGTTTTGAATACGATCCTTACCAGGATATGGTGCTAACCACGCTGGCCTCCGGAGAAGGCGTACCTGATGTGGCCACCCTCGATCCCATGTGGGCAGGCGACCTGTATCGTGGCGGCACAGTGCTGGCACTGGACAAGGCAACAACCGAACTTAACGTCGATGACTTCGTTCCTGGTGGTTGGAACCTTTACGCCTGGCAGGGAAAGCAGTATGGTATCCCTCTTGACCTCGATTTTAACCTCCTGTTCTACCGGAACGATGTTTACGGGCAAGCTATGGAGTCGCTGGGCATGACGGAGTTTCCCAACACTACGGAGGATTTCATCCAGTTATCTGAGGAAGTGGTGGAACAAACCGGCAAACCGGCCTTTATCATTTACCAGTCAGATTACTACGCCTGGTACCAGAGCTTCCTGGCGCCATACGGTGGCAACCTCATCAACGAGGCGGGAACGGAGTATATCTATGACAGCCCCGAAGCTGTGGCCGCGCTCGAGCTTTACTCAGATTTGGCCAATGTCCATAAGGTGGCTAAGCTGTGGGATTGGGATACGGATGGAGACCCCATGGTCGCCCTGAGTGGCGGCGAGGTGATGGGAGTCATGCATGGATCGTGGTTTGCCACCGAGATCGCCTCGGGTGCTCCGGATATGGAAGGCCAGTGGGCCATTACCACTGTGCCATTTGGCGAAGCAGGCCGCCCGTTCCACTCTGCCACGGGTGGAGCCAGCTTATCGATCCCCACAGGTGCAGCGGAGCCTGAGCTGGCCTGGGAGTTTATCAAGTACTCGATGACGCCGGAGAACCAGGCCGAGTATTTCAAGATTGTTGCCGGTGTTCCCTCGTTAGAGACCAGCTGGGATGACCCGGCATTTGATGAGGTCAACCCTTACTTCGGGATACCTTTAGGAAGCCAGGTTGCCGAATGGTCGCTGGGGGCTATGCCCATGCAACTGCCTTCGTTAGAGGTGGCTGACTTGATCGGCGAGGCCATCTATCAGGCCACGACAGGCCAGGCCTCTGCAAAAGATGCCCTCGACGAAGCTGTTGAAATGGCGCCTCCTTTGCAATAACGCGGTACGGAGTTGGTCGATTGCATCAACGGGGCTCCTGGCGGCCGCCTCGCAGCCGGAGCCCCGTTTACCCCAGCAATGAGAGGAGCGGATCTCTATGGCATCTCGGATCGAATCACTTAACCACGCGGATATCCGGGCGAAGAATAACCAGTGGGGTAAGTTCTGGAGGGCAGCTATCCCTTACATTTTTATTTCTCCTTTCTTTGTGGGGTTTGTTGGCTTACAGCTTTTGCCAGTCGCATTCTCTGCGTTTCTTAGCTTTGCGGAGTGGAGCGGTCTAAATCAGATTCAAATCGTCGGCATTAAGAACTTTGTCACGATGGTCAATGATGCCAGGTTCTGGAATGCGCTAAGAGTGACTTTCACCATTACCGTGGTATGCACCATTTTGGGCACTGCCGGTTCCCTGGCGCTCGCTATTCTGATCGAACAAGTGCGCGGCTGGCTCTCACCCATACTCAGGGCGATATTCTTTCTCCCTTCGGTGACTTCTGTGGTTGTGATCGCGTACGTGTGGAAGCAACTTTACAATGCCGACTTTGGCTTCATTAACGCAGTAATTACCCAATTCGGCTTACCGGCCCAGCAATGGCTCACCAACCCTCGCCTGGCGCTGCCTTCGCTGATCATCATGCTCATCTGGGCCGGATTAGGATGGGACGCCTTGATCATTACGGCGGGCTTGAGATCCATCCCGGATGACCTCTACGACGCAGCCAGGGTTGATGGCGCCAGTGGGTGGGCGGAATTCAGGTATATCACCCTGCCGCTGCTGCGGCCGACCTTAACCTTCGTATTGGTCACCAGCGTCATCTATCTCTGGGGGCTGTTCGCCCAACCCCAACTGCTCACCGGAGGCGGCCCCATCCGAGGTACTCAGACAGTTGCCTTATATCTCTATGATGTAGGATTCCGCTACCATGAATTCGGGTATGCCTCAGCAATTGCTATTACCCTTTCTATTATCATGTTCGTTTCTAGCTATATTAATTTCCGGCTTGTAAGGACAGAGGTGGAGTACTAATCCACACATCGGGCACGAGCACACCTTAAGACGGTTGCTCTGAACGGAGGAGACAGGCTCATGGAACGCAGGCGTAAAATTATCCGGAATGGAATTGCGGGATTCCTCATTTTGATCTCTTTGCTCTACTTGCTTCCATATATCTGGATGATCGCGATGTCTTTGAAGCCGGATGGGGAGATCTTTTCAACGAGCATATTGCCTCAGAATCCCTCCTTCATTCAATATGAACGACTGTTTTATGGGTATCAATTTGGTGATCAAACGCTGCGGATCAATTTTCCCGCCTATGCCAAAAACACCAGCATCATCACCCTGATAAGCCTTGTGCTGGTGCTGTTTACAGATGCATTGGCCGCTTATGCCTTTGCGAAATTCAATTTCCGGGGGAAGAATATTCTCTTCTGGATCATGATTGGCACGATGATGCTCCCGATCTACGCCACCCTCATTCCTTCCTTCTGGCTCTTTTCAAAACTTAAACTGGTCAATACTTACCAGGCATTGATCTTGCCAGGCGTGATTGACGCCTATGGAATATTTTTGCTAAAGCAATACATGGAGACAGTCCCCAGTGAAATTCTCGACGCGGCAACGGTAGACGGCGCCGGAGCCTTCCGCCGGTTCTGGGCCATCATGGTCCCCTTGAGCCGGCCGGCATTAGGTACCCTGGCTGTTTTCAGGTTTCTCTTCGTCTGGAACGATTACTTGTGGCCGCTGGTGATTATCCGAGAAGAGAGGATGTACACATTGACCCTGGGAATTGCCAATATGGAGATGAGACAGGGCATGATCGTACATGGGAGCCAGATGGCCGCGTCTTTCCTGGCGACCATCCCGGTAGTCGTGCTGGTTCTGCTCATGCAGAGACAATTCCTGCGCGGCCTGACGGTTGGCGCATTTAAAGCCTGAAATTTAGCCGGCGCAAAGAAGCAGGAGGCAGTCGATGGGTATCAAGATCGCCGTGGTCGGGGGCGCAAGCAGCTATACACCGGAACTGTTCGACAATCTGGTCGACTTCCAGGAGGAGTTGGAGGTTGACCAGGTGGTGCTGACAGATCTGAACGTAGAGAAATTGAATTTCATCGCCGGCGTTTGTGAGAGATTGTTGGCCAACTCCGGACTTCGCGTCAGGCTATCGCAAACCGGACAGCTCGAGCAAGCCATCGCTGGCGCTGATTTCGTCATTCTGCAGATTCGCGTTGGGGGATTGGACGCACGCGTTCGAGATGAACGCGTACCGATGGAACTGGGGTTGATCGGAAATGAGACAACCGGGGCCGGAGGGTTTGCCTGCGCGCTGCGGACTGTACCCGTCGCCCTGGATATTGCTCGAAAGATAGAGCAGCTGGCCCCGGAAGCCTGGCTATTGAACCTCAGCAACCCCGCCGGGATCGTTACCGAAGCCTTAATCAAGCACAGCCAGGTGCGCACCCTGGGCTTCTGCAACATCCCGATCAACACCACCTATGCCCTGGCGGAAGTGTTGGGGGCTGATCCAAAGCGGTTGTGGCTGGATTCCTTCGGTCTTAACCACCTGAGCTGGTCGCGAGGCGCCTACGTGGAAGGTGAAGACCTTCTGCAACCCCTGACCGCTTCCACGCATGATCGCGACTCGCTTCTCTATAGCCGAGGGTTGGTGGAGTCACTCATCGACCCGGAGTGGCTGCAGACGCTGGGCATGATCCCCAGCTGGTACCTGCGCTATTTTTATTATCCTGAACAGATCCTGGAGTTAGATCACAAAAAATCCCAAAGCAGGGGGCAAGAAGACATGGTCTCTGAGGCGCGGCTGTTCGAGATTTACACAACCACAGGCTTTGGGAAGGAGGCAAGGGAGATCTTGAAAGCGAAGGGAGGCGCCCAGTATTACCTGCCCGTCTTGCAGGTCATCCAATCGATGGTTAAGGACCGTGGCGACGTCATTACGGTTGACACATTGAATGGGAAAGCGCTTCCGGACCTCGCCCCGGACGTCTGTGTTGAAGTGCCAGCTCACATTTACCGGAACCGGGTTGAACCTCTGCCGGTTGGTCCAATGCCTTCGAGCGTTCGGGGATTGGTGCAGGCCGTTAAAAATTACGAGGAATTGACCGTGGAGGCTGCGCTAAGCGGCGACCAGGGAAAGGCCATCGCCGCCCTGATGATCAACCCGCTGGTTGGCTCCTATCCTAAAGCGCGTGAGTTTCTGGACCGGGTACTGGAGAACGAGCAAGATTATCTCCCCAGGTTCTACGCCTGATCGATATTCCCTCATCATTATGGGCAAAGCGATAAGAGGGTATATCATCGAGAGAATCAGCGCCGGTGGGCTGCTAAAGATCTCCTTTCTGGCTTACGCTTTACGCTGGCTGCTGTTATCATTGATTTCGACCCCTCTATGGGCTCTGCTGACCCAGCTTTTGCATGGCCTCTCCTTTGGGGCCTTTTTGGTCGGCGGGGTTACGTACATCAACAAATTGGCACCAGAAGGTCTGAATACAACGGCCCAGTCTATCTTCAACAGTGTCTCCTTCGGGTTGGCCAGTATTGCCGGGTCATTGCTCGGAGGTTATTACTACGATAACTGGGGAATGCCCGCGATGTTTCAGTTTTTCAGCCTGATTGCCATAATCGGGCTCTTCGTTTTCCATTTGAGCGACAAATACCGAGAGAAAGCAACTTTGGCACAAATATCGACTTGAATCAAAACTGGTTTCGGGCGCAATAGGCTTTAGCAGACGGCTCCCCATGCGTCTGACCGGGCATTGCACCAAAATCTAGATAAGCGCTGGAGCGCTGAAATTAGTGACACATTCTCCAGCGCGCAGGTGATGAACATGAATATAAAGACGTTGAAAGTTTGCGTTATCGGTGGCGGCAGCAGCTACACACCGGAGCTGATTGAGGGGTTTATTGAGAAGCAGGGCGAGCTGCCGGTGAAATCAATCGTGTTAATGGATA
>DATCIL010000504.1:0-3680 GCA_036507795.1 Anaerolineales bacterium
GCGCCAGGCCGGGTAAGCGCCCCCGACTAAACCCAGAACGAACACGGTTCCAAAGGTCTGTTCCAGCACCTCCGGCTGGATATTTGCTGTCGAGGCGCCAAAGAACCCGGCGACATTGGAAAACGACGCGAGGGTCAGCCAGCCGATGCCGGCTCCTGCCATCCCTCCGATCAAGCCAACCAATAGCGATTCGCTCAGGATCATCGCCAGGATTCGCCAGCTGCTCCAGCCGACCGCTCGCAACACGCCGATTTCCCGCGTGCGCTCGATCACTGACATCAGCTGCGCATTCATCATCCCGACGCCCCCGATGATGATGGCTAAACCGGCGATGCCCCAGACATAGGCCTGCATTGCATCCGCCAGGAATTGTTTATCGGCGAACTCTTGCGTCCCGCTCAGCGAAAGATCACGAAAGCGCCGTTCGACCCGTTTTTCTACCCGCTCGCGTAGCGCCGCATCTTTAAGTTGAATATAAAACAAACTGACCTGCCTGGGCTTTCCCAGCAAATCCTGGGCGTCTTTCAAAAGCATCACTGCGCCGTTATCCTCCAGGGTTTGCCCGGTTTCGTAAATGCCCACCACCCGGAATAAGCTCTCCATGATGCGGATCGTATCGCCGACCTCTTTATGCAGGGCTTCGGCTGCCGAGACACCTAGAATCAGCGGTTTGCCACGCGCCTGGTGAGCTTCCCGGGAGTCGAGCCCGGCCCCTTTAATGATTTGAAAGCGTCCCAGCACAAAACTGTCTTCCGGATAACCATACACAAAGAAATAGGGCACGTTCTCGGTCCTCACGAAGCCCTGCATCATCCCGCTGACCGCTGAAATTTCCGACATGGCCGCCAGTTCGCCGCCGATCGCCTCGTCCACTGAACTGGTGGTCAGGTCGACCGCATCCGGTTGGCTGAGCACCAGGTCCGCCTTGCTGCCTGTCAGGATAGCGTTGTAACCCTCTTTCAATCCATTTGCCAGGGCGCCCAAGGTCACGATCGCAGCAGCTCCGATGCTGATGCCCAGCATGGCGAGCAGCGTGCGTCCTTTTCGGCGTAGGAGATTTTTGAAGATCATGGTCTATACCACACGCATTTCTTGCACTTACGAAAAACTAATTTAGATTGGTCTAAATTTTATCACAAGTTTGTCTGAATTTGTCAAGGTGCTCGCGCCAAATTTAACAAGCTCAATTATAATCTTCCCAGTCGTCCGCGGCACTTCCGGCCTTTTCTCACAACCTGTCTGATACCGCTCTGCGATTCCCAAGTTTCTCCTATGTTCCGTGTCCTGACCCGCAAAAAAATCGCCTGGTTTCTGGCAATCCTGATATCTTTGCTCCTGCTCATAATGGTAGCCTGGATCGCGGTCGCCGGTCCCGTAACCGTCTATCGTGTTATCCGCTACGGCGACACAATGATCGACGATTTTAAGTTTTATCCATTCCGGCGCCTCCAGGCCAGTGATTCGCCGTTCCTGTTCCACGAGAAGGCTGCCGGGTTGAGCATGCCAGGTGTTGTGGAACTGGATGGCGGAACTCAAGCTGACCTGGAAGACTTGTTGCAATCCAACGATACCATTGCCTTTCTCGTCATCAAGGACGATGCGCTCGTATACGAGCGCTACTACCAGGGTCACACCCAGTCGTCGCTCTCCCAATCCTTCTCTATGGCAAAATCCTTCACCTCGGCGCTCGTCGGAATGGCCCTTGACGATGGCCTGATCGCCTCCATCGACCAGCCGGCTACCGATTTTATCCCTGAGCTTGCCGAAGCGGGATTCGAAGATGTTACCATCCGCCACCTCCTCACCATGATGTCCGGTTCAAATTACATCGAGAATGATAATCCTTTTGGCATCCACGTCATCCTGAACTACACCCCAAACCTGGAAAGAGAGATCCTGAGTTTTGGGATGGAGCGTATGCCCGGCGAGCACTGGCGCTACAAGTCAGGCGACAACGCTCTGCTGGCCCTCATCCTGGACCGCGCCCTGGGTCCAATAACCATCACGGACTACACCCAGGAAAGGCTGTGGACACCGCTCGGCATGCAGTATGATGGTCTGTGGACTCTCGATCATGAGGGGGATGGGCTGGAGAAGACTTGGTGCTGCCTGGCTGCCGCGGCTCGCGACTTCGCCAAGCTTGGGCGCCTTTACCTCAATGATGGCAACTGGGGTGGTCGCCAGCTCCTCTCCCCGGAGTGGATCAGGCAGTCGACCCAGGTTGGCGGCGTCCCGGAAACCGATTGGCCCGGCGACTTCCGCGCAGTCGGCTGGCGCAACTATGGTTACCAGTGGTGGCTTCTCTCCGAAGAAGAAGGAGGTTACATGGCGAGCGGCAAGGATGGGCAGTATCTCTACGTCAAACCTTCAAGAAACGTAATCATTCTCCGTTTAGGATGGAGCACCGGCGATCTCTTCACCAGCCAGTGGCTTTCGCTATTCAAACATCTCGCTCGAGAAGTCAGCTGAAACTTCATCAATTCTATTATCCCCTATCTGTGAAAATCTGTGTCGATCTCTGGTTGCCTTCTATTCGTTCTTCAGAACCCGCAGCACCTTTTGAAGGTCGCTGACCGCTTGCGAGTAGCCTGGATCGCTGGCGCGGTTGAGTTCCTGGAGCGGGTCGCTCGAAAGGTCGTAAAACTCTCGATCGCCGTTGTCATACTCCGCATAGAAGTAAGCTGAGGTCCGCACGGCGCGAAACATCATTTTTGCGCCGCCAGCTACGGGGCTGATGTATTCCGTATAGGCATCCAGGCGCCGGGGCGCGAGCGGGTCTTCGATCAGATCGACCAGGCTGGCGCCGTTCAACGGCGTGGGAGGCAGCGCTCCGGCGAATTCGGCCAGGGTAGGCGCAAGGTCCACGTCGTTGACCAACGAATCATCCTCGCGCCCGGCCAGGCCCGGCGCCCGGATCCAGAAGGGGATGCGGATGCACTCCTCGTAGGCGCACCACTTTTTTACATTCCACCGGTGTTCGCCCCAGGATAGCCCGTTGTCTGAGAGGAAGACGAAGACCGTGTTTTCGTACCGGCCGGTTTGGACCAGCGCCTCGATCAGCTTCCCGATCGCCCGGTCAACCGCCAGCAGGCTCTCGAGTTGTTTGATGCGGAATTGGTCGCCCGTCTCTATCTGCGCGGGAGTCAAAAGTGGCAGATCCCGCACCCAACGCGGTTTATCGCTGACGTCAGCTTCGTTGTGGCTCGTTGGCCGCCACGGGGATAGATGCGCGTAAGCTCCGGAGTCGCCATACCCCGGCGTCGGGTAAGAACTGGGCGCAGCCGTGGTGGAATGGGGTGCGAAGGGGGCGAGATACACAAACACCGGTTCAGCCGGATTCGCCGTGGTAATGAACTGGATTGCCTTATCGGTAATGACGTCAGTGGCGTAATCTCCCGGCTGGTCCCCGTAGGCAACCGTCACCCCGTTTTCCACCAGGCTATAGTTGTAATAGTTCCCATCATTGTTCAAAAAGGCGTAAAACTGGTCCCATCCAGCCGGGATCGGCCTGTCAGGAACGAGCTCATAGTAATAGTTCAGATATTTACCAAATAAGCCCGTCCGGTAGCCCGCCCGATCCAGCCAGGTGGCGATGGTGGATGAGTCGTCGAATACCGGCGCGCCTCCGTAAGGAGGTATGTTGTCTTTTACGCCGTGGTTGTGGGAATAAAGACCGGTCA
>DATCIL010000505.1:0-9719 GCA_036507795.1 Anaerolineales bacterium
CCAAGGCTCATGTTGACGACGTGCATACCATCGGTGATCGTATCTTCCAGCGCCGCGGCGATGTCATGACTGAAAGCCGAGCCGCCGAAGGCTATAAAGCCGGCGCCGAAGCCGGGGAAAACGTTATAGTCGCCAAGTAAGGCCCGCGGCGCGATGCCGCTCATGTCGCTAATGACCACATCGGTGCCGGCCACCGTCCCGCTGGTCCCGTGATTGCCCGCCGCTGTGCCGGAAACGTGGGTGCCATGGTCGAAGACGATCAGCTCAGCGCCAGCCGGAGCGGCAACGCCGGAGGCGTAGACCCGGCAGACAATCACCTTATTGCTGGTGTTGTCGCTGGCCGGCTTGCTCAACGGCGCGCAGGCATCAGTTTGACCGGTCCCCGGGTAACCATCGTCGCTCAGGAAGGAGTTGCTCAGGTCGATACCGGTATCGATGATGCCGATCTTGATCCCCACACCGGCATTACCAGGTCCGCCCACCAAGCCCCAGAACTCCGTTGCTCCAATCAAGCCGGGGCTCACGTTCATCGCCGGCCGGTACAAAGCGCTGAAGCCGGCCCGCCCGACACCGGGACCACCCTGGAGCGGTTGCGGGCGCTCGCCGTTCAAGCGGATAGCAAGCCCATTCAACACAACGGAGAATTCCCGCACGACCTCTGCGCGAGGCGCGTTGCGGGCCAGCCAGCTGCGGTAGTTGGCATGTTCATTTTCGAGGTGCTTGAGATAAGCCTGAGCGGCCTGACTGTTCGGGTCGAATCTTTTACCCCGTTCGGGCTTGGTTCGTCCCAGCCCCGGGATGCCGCCCTCATAGCTTGCAGCTGGCGGGTTCTTAAAGGTTACAATGAGATATTCGGATTGGGACTGACCGAGTTCTCGTGCCTCGGTAAAATCGCGTCTTGGCCTTCCTTCAAGCGCGAATACTGTTCCAACCATTAACGCTGCGACTAGAAGCACAGCGAAGATCAGCGTCAACCTTCCGTGATTCATCATTACCTCCTCGTTATCGTATTAACTTGACTTGCCCTTTGGTTTTGGAAATTCGAACGGACTTTTTGCCGACTGCTACTCGCTGTTCCTGCCAGAACCACCTCCTATAGTTAAAAAGGTTTTCGCATTGAAGCAGCGTTTGACGGTCAGTTCGATCAAACCCACCACAAAATTACCCCCATTTTAGATCTCTTTTGTCAATTAGACGTTAATTTTACCCTACTTTTCCTTCAGTGTCACCCCCCATTAGTACCAGATTCTTTGCTCCTGCGCGCTTTTCGCGTAAATCCTGGTTTATCGGAAATACCTCTCCCGCCGCATCTTGCGGATTACAAACCGGGTACCATACGTTTCCTCGTCCACCGAGGCCACCTTATTATCTACCAAATCGGTCCGCAATCCGGCCGCCTGCATCTGCTCCCAGGTGTAATCGATGCTCCACTTCGCTGCAAATTTCTTCTTCGGCATGACCGCCCAGACGGCGCCTTCCGGCACGATGCGGTTCTGAAGATCCTTGAACTTCTCTACCAACCCGTCCAACCTGCTCGGCCAGAAGATGATCACCTCGCATAGCTCCTCCAGCAGGCCTTCCGCTAACAAAACGCCCGGCGGCAGCTCCGGGCGCAAATATTCCACCATCCCGGCTGGCGCCTCGACCAGAGCCACCCGGTCCCCCGGCTCAATCCCCAATTTCTTCGCTAACTCTGTAGACATCCATAAGGTCCCACCGCCGAACATTCCTCCACTGCGAAGCAATCCCCCTTTTTGACCAGCTAGAGAGACTGCTTCGTCGCCAAGAACGCTCCTCGCAGTGACATTTTTCGAGCCTGCATACACACTATTTCTGGCCAAGGCCACGTTTTTCTGGCGTTTTCGAACAGCGTCAGTTTAAAAAAATCCGCGTTTATCCGCATTTGATCCGCGGCATCCGCGTTCCATTCCTACTCCCCACTGCCATTAACCCCTGCAAACAAATCCCGCTCCCGCAAACCCGGCTCGGCCGGCGGGTAAGCCCGCATAAAATTATCCTTGCCGGCGGCCAAGCGGAAGGCCCAGCGCAGCGGCCCGCGCGATAAGCTCGGCCCTCCCTGGCTGGCATGGCACTCGGAGGCCGCGATCTTGCGCTCCTGCACCTCGCGGTAATCGATCCGAGCGTGCACGGGGAAGTCCTCGTTCACGACTGCGGTCAGGTCGACGTCGCCGTTGATGCCCCAACGGCGCGGGTCGACGCCGAACAACGGCATCAGCCGCACCGCCCAGCGCATGATGCGCCGGGGCATGGTATGGTAGTACAGCTTCTTGGGTTGATAGGGCGGCAGGTCGCCAGGATAAGCAAGTGAATCTCCAGCTTTGTGAAAAGCCTCCACCGTTGCTTTGTGCATGGCGATGTGGTCCGGATGGCGGTAACCACCGATCGGGTCGAAAGTCACCACCACCTGCGGGCGCAGCTTACGGATGTAGTGCACCACCTTGCCAGCCACCTCTTCCAGCGGCGCGTTGGCGAGGGCCTGCGGGTGCCGGTTATTTTCCGATCCGGCCATCCCGGAATCGCGATAATCCAGAAAATGAACGCCAGCCAATCCCAGTTTCCCAGCGGCGCAGCGCAGCTCGTTCTGGCGCAGCTCGGCGATCGAACCGTACCCCTCCAGGCGCTCCGCTTCCACCTCACCAACCTCCCCCCGCGTGGCGCACACCAGGTGCACGGCGACGCCCTGCTGGGCGTACAGTGCAAGGGTACCACCCATGCCAAAAGACTCATCATCGGGATGAGCCAATACTGCTAACAATGTGGCTCGCTTGTTATTCCTGGCAATATCTTCCATATTTTCGATTATATCTAATTTAATATTTAACCACAAAGGACTCAAAGCATCACCAAGGGATTTAATTATTCCTTTGTGTAACCTGGTGCCCTTCGTGTTAAAAACTCTTAATAAATTGGCAGACTGGGATCCACTTCCCTGGCCCAGGCGTTGATTCCGCCCTTCAAGTTCTTCATCTTGCGAAAGCCGGCGCTGGCCAGCAGCTCCAGGGCGCGGGCCGAGCGCGTGCCGGATTTGCAGAACAGCACGATCTCGTCGGCGCTGTCCAGCTCGGACATTCGGGCGGCGAACTGCCCCAGCGGGATGAGACTGGCGCCCTCGAGCCGCGATATCTGCAGCTCGTGCGGCTCGCGCACGTCGATCAGTCTGATATGCTTGCCGTCCTTGTGCAGGCGCTCGGCCAGCTCGCTGGCGGTGATATCCCAACCGCCACCGACCTCGCCCTCCTCGTGGTCATGCCCGGGTACGCCGCAGAACGCTTCATAGTCGATCAGCTCCGTAACCTCCGGCTCCGAACCACAGACCTTGCACTTCGGGTTCTTGCGCAGCTTCACGTACTCAAAGGACATGTCCAGAGCATTGTACAGCATCAAGCGCCCAATCAGCGGTTCTCCAATGCCCAGGAGCAGCTTCAAAGCCTCGGTCGCCTGCAATGTGCCGACCGTTCCGGGAAGGACGCCCAAAACGCCACCCTCGGCGCACGATGGCACCAGTCCGGGCGGCGGCGGCTCGGGGAAAAGGCAGCGGTAGCACGGGCCCCGGCGGGCGTCGAACACGCTGACCTGCCCCTCAAAGCGGAATATCGAGCCGTACACATTGGCTTTCCCCAGCAGCACACTGACGTCGTTTACCAGGTAGCGGGTGGGGAAGTTATCCGTCCCGTCGACCAGTATGTCGTAATCCTCGGCGATGCGCATGGCGTTCTCGGAGGTGAAGGGCTCATTGTAGACATCGACAGTGATATCGGGGTTGATGTCCAGCACGCGCTGGCGGGCCGACTCAACCTTTTGCGTGCCCAATGCAGAAGTGCCGTGGATCACCTGGCGCTGCAGGTTGGAAAAATCGACCACGTCGTAATCGACCAGGCCAATGCGACCCACCCCGGCTGCTGCCAGGTACATCGCCACCGGCGAGCCCAGTCCACCCGTGCCGATCACCAGCACTGAGGCCGCTTTGAGCTTACGCTGGCCTTCCAGGCCCACCTCAGGGATGAGCAGATGGCGCGAATAACGTAATATTTCTGAATGTGAAAGATTAGGGTACATAAGCAATCTATTTTCCTGTTATTTTCTACCCGCCTGCCACGCTGGGGACCAGCATGAGGCGATCGTCTTCTTGCAAAACCGTTTCCAGGCCGCCCAGGTCCCGGACATTCTCTTCATTCAAGAACAGGTTAACGAAAGCGCGCAGTTCGCCGTCTCCATTTAGCAGGTGGGGGCGCAGCTCGGGATAGCGCTCGATGAAATTTTCGATCACCTCACCGACGTTCTTCCCGTGCACCTGGACTTCTTTTTCTCCCTCGGTATAGGTCCTTAAGGGAGTCGGTACTCTTATCGTTGGCATTTTTTATCGGCCTTTTTTTAACACCAAGGACACAAAGTTTCACAAAGGTACACTAAGAATTTCCCTTGGTGTTCCTTGGTGTCCTTTGTGTTAAGATTGAATCATTCCAACCGCGATTCTAACATCCCGCTCGCTCGACCACTACCTCGCATGTGGACGCCTGGGTGATCTCCACAGGCCCGGCCATGCTGAAAGGCTGCATGAAGTTGCGCACGTTATCTTCGCTTTCAGATTCGACGATCAGCACGAAGGTGTGCAGGCCGTCCAATACGGCGTCGCCATGGAGGTCCACACCGTACTTGAGGGCGTTCTGCGGGCTGATATGGGTCAGCAGCATGGCGCCCATTTCCGGGTCCTTCGCCGGGCAAGTATCTGCATCATGTTGGTGTTGTACAAAATAGAGCGTCATCGTTTCTTCTCCTTTAGTGTTTAAGATTGTAAATTGAAGATTTAAGACTTTATTTCAAAGGTTTTATGTTGATGAGAAATCACTGATCATCAATTACTTCAATAATCTCTTCCTCAAATGCGCCGCGATCCTCCTGCAAGCGCCAGGCCCGGCTTTCCACAGCCCGGCCAGCGAAAACGCTGGTTATTACGTAGGAAAGCCACGGCCAGGCCCATTCGCGGTCGAACTCCGAAGGCCGGTTGGGATGGTCCGGATGAGAATGAAAAACGCCGATCACTTCCAGCCCGAGCCCGTCGGCCATCTGCTCGCCGCGCAGATAATCCTGTGGGGTGATCAAGTAGCGGTTGTGGCGGGCTTCATCTTCGCGCGCATTGGCCAGTTTTACGATCGCAAGCACCCGCATGTCGTTCCCGTTGGGTTTTCCCAGCATAAGGCCGGCGCCCTCTTCTGGATAGGCGCTTTCAGCATGCGCGTGGATCTCGTCCAGGACTTCATCCTTAATTTCCAATGTCACCGGGCGGACTCCCAGAACTTTTCACTCAGGTACTTATAACCCGCATCTGCGAAAATCGTCACGATGACGCCTTCCCGCAGGCCGGCGGCGATCTGCAGAGCGGCCGCTGCCGCGGCGCCCGCCGAAACGCCTACAAGCAGGCCTTCCTGCCGCGCCAGGCGCAGGGTCATTTCATAGGCTACCTCCGTTGAGATCTCCAGCGTGCGGTCCGGCAAGGAGGCGTCGAAGATGCCCGGTCTGATGGCGGTGGGCATGTGCTTCAGCCCTTCCAGGCCGTGGAAGGCAGCATCCGGCTGCACGGCGATGATCTCGATATCTGGGGAGTACTCTCGCAAGTAGCGCGCCGCGCCCACCAGCGTCCCGGAGGTGCCCAGACCGGCAACGAAATGCGTCACCCGTCCCTGGATTTGCCGGGCGATCTCCGGGCCGGTCGTCGTATAGTGCGCCTGCCAGTTGGCCGGGTTGTTGTACTGGTCGGCATAGTAATATCGCTCGGGCTGTTCTGCGGCCAGTTTCTGCGCCGCCAAAATCGCCCCATCTGAGCCTTCCAGCGCATCGGTCAGGATCAATTCGGCTCCCAGCGCCCGTAAAATGGCCAGGCGCTCAGGGCTGGCGTTGCCCGGGATGGCAAGAGTCACGGGGATATCCATTGCCGCGCCGAAGGTTGCGTAGGCGATGCCCATGTTTCCCGAAGTGGAATCCAGCAGCCGCTTGCCGCCCGCCAGCTCCCCCTGCGCCAGGGCGGTCTTCAGGATGTTCAGGGCCGGGCGATCTTTGACCGAACCGCCCGGGTTAAACCACTCTGCCTTGGCGAAAACTTCCACGCCAGGAGAGAGATTTGCTGTGATCCTGCGCAGCGGCAAAAGCGGAGTGTTGCCCACAGCAGCCTCCAACCCGGCCTGCTGTGGAGCGATCAGTTGTTTGTGGGCAAGATCGACAAACGTCATCGATGATCTCCAATTCATAGAATGCGAAACGGCCAGGAGAGAACAAAAAAGGGCGGCGAGACGTGCCTCACCATGCGATATCCTATCCGCATGCGGGGTCACAACCACCCTGCTCGTGCTCTCCTGGCCGTTAATCTGCTCGGGAACTTATCCCCGGCTTTTCTGCAACGAGGCGGTGGTTATGTACCCCGCCCCATACAGCTGCAAATAAACATTAAAACTTCTCCAAAACAAGAATATTTATGATAAATATTGTAGATATTATAAACAAAGATTCATGATTGTCAAGAGCCGATTCTTGGAGGAAATTTCCCCTTGACAATCGTGAAATATTGTATACAATTATACAAAGGTACAATAATACAATTCTACAATCATACAATTTTGGTGATAGCCAAAAATGCAAATTGAACTAGATTTCCGTTCAGGCATTCCGATCTACGTGCAAATCATGGACCAGATCAAGCATCTCATCGCCAGCGGCGCGCTCTGTCCCGGGGACCAGCTCCCTACTGTCCGGCAATTAGCTGCCGACCTGCGGGTGAACTTCAACACGGTTGCCCGGGCATACCGCATGCTCGACGATGCCGGCATCATCTCCACCCAGCATGGGCGCGGCACGTATATCCTGGAAGAACCGGAACATGACAATGATCAGCTGCGCAAGGGGGCCTTGGAGGGCCTGACCCGCCATTATCTGGCCGAGGCGATTGGGCTTGGGTTTGCGCCTGATGAGGTTCACGAATTAGTGGAAAAATTTATCAAGATATGGAAGCAAGAAGGCGCTCCGCCGACTTCCGAAATCACATAAGCCTGCCATCATAGAAATCACAAAACGAGGTGTAACATGTCTGAAAAGAGTAAACTTCTAGAGCGTTGGACCAAGAACACTTCAGTCGAGCTCCATATCAATGGGGTTGCGGTCACTGCCGGCGTAATCATTTTCCTGGCTGCTGCACTGGGCGCTCTCTTGATGGGAAGCGCCGGGGTTTCCAGCCTGGTGATCGGCGTTTTCGTCACGTTGATGACCTTGATTGGCGTTTACTTGCTCATGGCTTTGAAAATCGCCTCTCAATGGGAAAAAGCCGTCGTTCTGCGCCTGGGCAAGTTCCGCAGATTATCCGGACCTGGCCTGTTCTGGATCATCCCGGTCATCGATACTTTTGCCCAGTGGATCGACCATCGCGTCATGGTCACGCCCTTCAGCGCTGAGAAAACACTGACTAAGGATACCGTGCCGGTCGACGTCGATGCCGTCCTGTTTTGGATGGTGTGGGACGCCGAGAAGGCTGCCCTCGAGGTGGAGGATTACCGCATGGCAATTGCCTGGGCTGCCCAGACAGCTCTGCGCGAAATTATCGGGCAGATGAACCTGGCCGATATCCTCATTGGCAGGGCCAGGATGGACGCAGACCTGCAGGAGATCATCGATGAACGCACCACGCCGTGGGGTGTCACCGTGCAATCCGTCGAGATCAGAGACATTGTCATTCCGCAGGATTTGGAAGATGCCATGAGCCGCCAGGCGCAGGCCGAACGCGAGCGCCAGGCCCGCGTCATCCTGGGTGAGTCCGAAAAGCAGATCGCCCACTCCTTCGCCGAGGCCTCCCGCGCATACATCGACAATCCTACCGCCCTGCACCTGCGCGCTATGAACATGCTCTTCGAAGGACTCAAGGAGAAAGGCGCAATGGTCATCGTCCCCAGCAGCGCGGTGGATACTATGAACCTGGGTGGGCTGAGTGGCCTGGTTTCCCTGTCCCAGACCTCCAAGGCGCTCATCTCGGAAGAATAAGCGAAATGAAAGGAGCGCAAATGTCTACTCGTACCGTTATCGTCCTCAGCGCCATATTGATCCTGATCGCGGCGCTCGTTGGGGTCCTGTTCTATCCGCAGCTGCCCGAGCGGATGGCCTCGCACTGGAACCTGAACAACCAGGTGGATGGATATATTTCCCGTTTCTGGGGCGCCTTCTTAATGCCGCTGATCTCCCTGGGGTTGCTGGTGCTGTTCATGCTCATCCCACAAATTGACCCACTCAAGACCAACATCGCCCAGTTCCGCGGCTACTTCAACATTTTCATCCTGCTGCTGATCGTCTTCATGGTGTACCTGCACGCCCTGACCCTGGCCTGGAACCTGGGCTATACCGGCTTCAACATGGGCTCCGCCCTGCTGCCCGCGCTGGGGCTGTTCATCTTCTTCATGGGCTTTCTGCTCGAAAAAACCAAGCGCAACTGGTTCATCGGCATCCGCACGCCCTGGACGCTGAGCAGCGACAAGGTCTGGGATGAAACTCATCGCCTTGGAGCGACACTGTTCAAGATTTCCGGACTCCTGGCGATCCTGGGCGCCTTCCTCCCGGAAATCGCCTTCTGGCTGATGTTCATCCCGCTGATCGGCTCCTCGCTCTTCCTGGTGGTTTACTCCTACTTGCTCTATGCTCGACGGGAAAGAACTTTCAATTAACCCAAGTTGCTACCTTGGGTAGTCGACGAAAAAGCCCATGCCGAGACCAACATCCCAACGAGGCGGTTGGTTCACTGGTCCCGATCAACCGCATCGGCTGCGGAGAGGTGTGCGTTGATCGAGCAGTCTTTGCCCCGGCGGCCTGGCAGGATGATTGACCAAACAGAGCTGCCCTTGTTTAGCGCGACCCCGTAATATTTTTATTGGAGAGCTGATGGAGAGGATCGGGGCTTATCTATCGGGTGGCGGACCGGGATCTGGACCATCACTCGGCGGGCTGATTGGAGAAAATCCGCCACTTTCACATAGGAAAAAATGTCCGCTTTCAGCAGCCCGGTAATCGTATTCTACTTCTCCAACCTTCAGAACCACCCAATACCCATTGACCAGCGCTTGGGTGTAAATCATGTCGGGCTGCGGGCAGCCCAGCGACCCGTCATTCCAGACGGTAGCCTGGTCGCGGATCACAACGATTTCATCCGTGGCGGCCCCGCTGATCAACACCCTGCTTGCTCTCGGCGAAGAGCTGGGCTGGCGCGGCTTGCTGTTGCCTGAACTGCTGCCGCTCGGCCAGCGGCGCGCCATCCTGCTCAGCGGCGTGATCTGGGGCTTCTGGCACTCTCCTGTTATCCTGCAGGGGCATAACTATCCCAGCCAGCCCGTCCTGGGCGTCTTCCTGATGGTGGTCTTTACCGTGCTGGCCAGCGCCTTTTTTGGCTGGCTCTACCTGCGCACACGCAGCCCCTGGGCGCCGGCCCTGGCGCATGGCTCGCTTAACGCCACCGCTGGTTTGCCTCTCCTGTTCCTAACGGGAGTGGACATCACCCTTGGAGGCACGCTGGCCAGCCTGATTGGCTGGATTCTCCTGGCCCTCTTCGTCGCCTGGCTGGTCTGGACCAATCGCCTGCCCGTGCCACTAGAAATGGAAGCTGGGCTGGCATCTCCAGGTGCTTCTCAGCAGGATGTTTCACGTGAAACGTCGACGGCAGAATAGAAAGGCCCACT